>NZ_CP128199.1:0-28840 GCF_030316175.1 Gordonia sp. Swx-4 | reverse complement strand
GCTGCCGGGACGTGCGATCACTGCGGTGGTGCTGCCCGGAGACGGCGCGCCGCGGCGCGGTCGGCCGCGCCGCTGGTGCTCGACGGACTGCCGTCGCGCGGCGTGGGTCCGCCGCCACGACCGGCCCGCCGCGACTGGGATGACCGCCCAGGATGCGGTGGCCCAGGTGCTGGCCTCCCCACCGCCACCGCGGAACTTCTCGGGACGTTGGCCGAGCGGATCGAGGCGGCGACGAGGTTGCCAGCGAGTCATTACCGAGCTGGTCCGGGCGCACCGCGCCAGCATCCATGCGGTGGCCCGGACCAACGAGCTGCGCCCATTCCGGCGGTGACCTGAGTGACCGCAACCATCCACAAGCTCACCGCCGGCGACGGGTATGAGTACCTGACGAAATCCGTTGCGGCGATGGACGCCACCGACAAAGGTCGGGTCTCACTGGCCGACTACTACAGCGCCAAAGGTGACTCGCCGGGGCAGTGGATCGGGTCCGGGCTGGCCGGGCTGAGCGACGTCGGATCGAGCCTGGACGTCGCTGATGAGCTCGCCGAAGCACGCACCGTCGAGGCGGGGTCGATGGTGTCGGCGGCGCAGATGAAGGCACTGTTCGGTGAGGGTCGCCACCCCAACGCCACCGCGATCGAGCAGCACGCCGTGGCCTCCTCGGACTGCCGCGCTGCCCAGGCGTTGGCGGCGACGAAACTGGGCAACGCCTACGCCGTCTACAACGAATTCCCGGAGTTCCTACAGGAACTCGCGGTGGTATTCCGTGACCACAACCTCGCCCGCGGCGAGCGGTGGGATGCTGTCATCGACGACGACACCCGGGCGGCGTTGCGCACGGAGTTGGGCCGCGAGCGATTCACGAAAACCTACCGTCGGCCGCCGCGGGATTCGCGCGAGCTGTCGGGCTTCATCGCGCAGGAAAGCCGTCGGCGTCAGTCGGCGGTTGCCGGGTACGACATGACGTTCAGTCCGGTGAAATCGGTGTCGGCGTTGTGGGCGGTTGCGCCGCTGCCGATGGCCGAGAAGATCGAGGCCGCCCACCGTCAGGCGGTCGCTGATGCGCTGGCGTTCATCGAACGCGAAGCGTGCCTGTCGCGGTTGGGAACCGACGGCATCGCCCAGGTCGACACCGACGGTCTGATCGCCGCAGCCTTTACCCACCGCGACTCCCGAGCCGGGGACCCGGACCTGCACACCCACGTCGCCATCTCCAACAAGGTGCGGGTGCGTGACGCTGCCGGGATCACCCGGTGGATGGCCCTGGACGGTACCCCGTTGTTCAAGGCCACCGTGTCGGCGTCGGAGGTGTACAACTCGCGCATCGAGCTGTACCTCCAGCGCGATTTGGGGGTGTCGTTCAGCGAACGGTTCTCGGCCGATGTGCGCAAGCGACCTGTCCGCGAGATCGACGGTGTGTCCGCCGAACTGATGGCCCGGTGGTCGTCGCGGCGTGCGGCGATCGAGGACCGGATCGGTGAACTGTCGAAGCAGTTCCTCGCCGATCACGGCCGTGAACCCACCACCGGTGAGGCGTTCGATCTGGCCCAGCAGGCCACCCTGGACACCCGCGAAGCCAAGCACGAACCCCGCTCCTATGCCGAGCAGCGGCAGGCGTGGCGGGCCGATGCGCGACGCATCCTCGGCGGCGATCGGGCGATCAGCGACCTCGTGCACGAGGCCACCAATCCTCGCCCCCACACTCGCGAGCATCCGGAGTTCACTGACGAGTTGTGCACCGAGCTCGCCGGCAATTGCGTCGAGAACATCTCGGCCACGCGCGCCCGCTGGCAGCGTCCGCATCTGCGCGCCGAAGCCGAACGTCAACTGCGTGCCCGCGACTTCGCCGGCATCACCGACACCGACGAACTCGCCGCCGCCGTCGAGCGCATCGTCGACACCGCACTGGCCGCTGACACCAGCGTCGCGGTGTCCTCTGACGCCCTCGACGGCGACCTCAACGAACCCGAGGTGTTGCGTCGCGCGAACGGCGAATCAGTGTTCGTGCGACACGACGTCGCGCTGCACACCAGCACTGACATCCTCGCCGCCGAGCACCGGATTGTGGCCGCCGCCAAGCGCTCCGATGGCCGCCGACTCGACGAGACCACCGTCGAGATCGCGTTGCTCGAGCAGGCCGCCAACGGCCGCGAACTCAACGCCGGACAGGCCGCCATGGTGCGCGAGCTGGCGACCTCCGGGCGCCGTGTGCAACTGGTCCTGGCGCCCGCCGGTACCGGTAAGACCACCGCCATGCGCACCCTCGCACGGGCGTGGACCGACAGTGGCGGAACCCTCATCGGCTTGGCCCCCACCGCTGCCGCCGCGGCGGTGCTGCGCGAGGAACTGGACACCACCACCGACACTGCCGCCAAACTCGTCCAACTCGCCACTGCGGAGCGCGAACTCGCCCAGACCCGCGCCCTGGCCGCCACACCACGCTGGCGCACCATCGGTAAACCCGAGCTCGCCAACAAGGTCGCCGCCGCCAAGAAAACGCTGGCCGACCCGACATATCAGAACCTCAAACTGCCCGACTGGTACACCCAGATCGGCCCCAACACCCTCGTCGTGGTCGACGAAGCCGGGATGGCCTCCACCTCCGATCTCGATGAGGTCATTCGGTGCGTGGCCGCCCGCGGTGGCAGTGTGCGTTTGGTTGGCGACGACCAGCAGCTCGCGTCCATCTCGGCCGGCGGTGTGCTGCGCGACGTCGCCCACGAGACCGGCGCTCTCACCCTGAGCCAGGTGGTGCGGTTCTCCGATGCCGCTGAAGGTGCGGCGTCGCTGGCGCTGCGTGACGGTGACCCCGCCGCCCTCGGTTTCTACGCCGACCACGGCCGCATCCACGTCGAATCCGATGCTGCCGCCGCCGATGACGCCTACCGGGCATGGGCACGTGACCGCGCACAGGGCCGCGACACCGTGATGATTGCCGCCACCCGCGACACCGTCAACGCTCTCAACGAACGCGCCCGCGCCGACCGCCTGGCGGCCATCGACCCACACCTGCACGGGCCGGAACTGCGGCTGTCGGACGGGTTGTCGGCCAGCGTCGGCGACATCATCAGCACCCGCAGCAACCGCCGCGACCTACGCGTGTCGGCCACCGACTGGGTCCGCAACGGCGACCGGTGGCGGGTCACCCACATCGGCGCCGACGGCACCCTGACCGCCCAGCACCTCGACCTCAACCGGCACGTCCAGCTACCCGCTGACTACGTCGCCGAACACACCACCCTCGGCTACGCCTCCACCATCCATGCCGCCCAGGGCATGACCGCCGACACCTGCCACGTCATCGGCTCCGACGCCCTAGACCGCCAGCTGCTCTACGTCGCGATGACCCGCGGCCGCCACGGCAACCACATCTACCTGCCCACCACCGAAACCGACCCACACAACGCCACCACCCCCAAGGCCCGCCACCCCCAGACGGGGCTGGAAACCCTGGCGGCGATCCTCGGCCGCGACGGCGCCCAACAGTCGGCGACCACCGCCCAACGCGAAGCCGCCGACCCGTTCCTGCGCCTGGCCCGCGCCGCGGCCGCCTACGACCACGCCCTCGGTGCCGCCGCCGAACACACCCTCGGCGCCAAGGCGCTGCGCGACCTCGAACACGACGCCGACGCCCTCTACAGCACCCACACCGGCACCCCCGCGGGCACGCTCACCGCGTGCGCGGCCTGGCCCACCCTGCGCACCCACCTCGCCACGCTGGCCCTCGGTGGCGACGACCCGATCGCGCGGCTGCAGGCCGCGATCACCCACCGCGAACTGGCCACCGCCGCCGACCCGGCCGCCGTGCTCGACTGGCGACTGGACCCCACCCAACACCACTCCGCAGGCGGCGGGCCCCTGCCCTGGCTGCCGCGGGTCCCCGACGGGTTCGACGACCCCCAGTGGGCGCCCTACCTCACCCGCCGCGACGCCCTCGTCACTGACCTCGCCGCCGCCGTCACCGAACGCGCCACCGCCTGGGACGCCACCACCGCCCCGTATGGGCCCGTCCGCTGCTACTGGCTGACCCCGAACGCGGCCGCGAGCTCGTCGCCGAACTCGCCGTGTTCCGCGCAGCCCGCGGCGTCGACGACACCGACCGCCGTCCTGCCGGACCGCGACCAGATTCCATCGCCCTGGCACGGCGGCACGCCGCGCTGACCGAGCGCGCCGACGCGCTCATCACCACCACCGCCGAGGCCGCCCGCTACGCCGACCTCGCCCGCGACCTCGACCCCCACCTCCTCGCCGACCCGTACTGGCCCGAACTCGCCGACCACCTGGCGCTGGCCGCCCGCGCCGGCCTCGACGTGCATGCCCTGGCCCACGACGCCCTCGCCGATAACCCGCTGCCCACCGAAATGCCCGCCGCCGCACTGTGGTGGCGCCTGTCCGGACAGTTGGCCCCGCCGCCGCCGAAGCCACCAACACCGGACTGCGCCCCAACTGGGCCGACATGCTCGTCGGGATCGTCGGCGACCGCGCCGCCGACGCGATCCTCACCGACCGCGCCTGGCCCGCACTCGTGGCCGCGGTCAACGCCGCCGACCCCGCCCAGTGGAACCCCCACGAGCTACTCGACCTCGCCGACACCCTGCTCCACCACGGCGCCGACGACGACGACCACCACGCCGTCCGCCTCGACGAATACGCCCGCCTGCTCACCTGGCGAGTCGAACTGCTCGTCACCCACAGCAGCCACGCCACCGACGCTGTACCTCCGGCCGACGCTCCCCCCACCCCCGACGACGAAGCCGCCGCCGAAGCCGCCGGACTGTCCGACCCCTGGGCCGATACCCTCACCGGCCAGCCCACCGTCGACACCGACCACGAGCTCGCCGCGGTCGACGAGGACTACCTCGCTGCGCTCACCGCCACCGAACCGCCACCCGAACCCGGCGTGGACCTCGGCGCCGAGGAGTTGGACCGCTACGAGGACCTGGACTTCGACGACTTCGCCGCCGACGTTCTCGCTGCACCCGATCGGTTCGCCGCGCCGAGTGACCTCGCCGAATGCATCGCGCTGCGTTACGAACTGACCGCCCAGCTTGCCGAACTCGACACCGACATGGCGCAGCTACGCGAAGCGATCAACACCGGCACCAGCGCCCACCAGCAAGCCATGGCGCCGCACGTGCTCGCGTTGCGGGCCGCCGCCGATCACCAGTTCGCCGCGGCCTCCGACACCGCCGGCCACCACCACGACCTGATGATGGCCGAACAACTCATCGAAGATCTCACGAACCAGGCCACCGCCCTGCGCCGCACCGCCGCTCAACTGCGCGCCGCCGACACCACCGACCTCGACCCCCTCAGCGACGACGAGGCCCCCGACCTCGCTGCACTACGCGCCGAGGCCGACGCCACCGCTCTGGACTGGCGCATCACTGCCGCGGTCGCCGACCGCGACGCCCTCGCCGCCGTCTACGCCGACGCCAACACCCGCCTCGAGGAAGCGATCGCCGAATCCGGTGGTGTCCGCGTCACCGACACCGACGTCGAACTCATGCGCCTACAAGCCAGCGAACTCGACGAACTCAACCTCGCCGACCTCCGTGCCCGCCGCGCCGACCTCACCACCCGCATCTACCGAATCGACAACCGCCTCAACCACGTCCACGCACTCACCCACACCGCCCACCACCACCGCGACACCTACCTCATGCCCACCCCGGCCACCGGGCCTGTCGCTACCCCCGACGTGGTCGCACCGTCGGCGACCCAACCCGCCACCGAAGCCACCGCCACCGCGGTCGTTGAAGACGTCGATGCCGAGCTGCGCGACTGGCTGCGCGCGGACCCCCTCCGCGCCATGAGCGACGACCAGCTCACCGCGCACCTACGCACCCTCACCCGCCGC
The DNA here is from genome assembly GCF_030316175.1 of Gordonia sp. Swx-4. Taxonomy (NCBI): domain Bacteria; kingdom Bacillati; phylum Actinomycetota; class Actinomycetes; order Mycobacteriales; family Gordoniaceae; genus Gordonia; species Gordonia sp. Swx-4. Next base: position 22,980 of record NZ_CP128199.1, on the reverse strand, counting down.
CACACCCTCGCAGTCGACGATCTGAGGACCAGCCGGCCAGCGCCCGAGCGGACGCCGCGGGTGCGCGCCGAGCACGCCGAACTCGCCGACACCGTCGACCGCATCACCACCGCCCGCACCGCAGGACTCGCCCTCGCCGACGCCGCCGACCGCGTCACCGACGCACGCACCGAGCTGGCGGTACTGCCGCCGGCCGGGCGCGGCCGCAAAGCGCGCGCCGAGCACGACCAGCACCACCAGCGTCTCGCCGAGGCGGTAGCCGCGGCCGAGCGTCAGCATCAGTACCTCGCCGCCGCCCACGAACAGACCCGTCGGGACGTCGGTGTTCCCGAACACCAATGGGACGAACTGACCGCCCGCGCCGCCGACACCGCCACGCTTGCACGCGAACTCGCAGCCGCCGAGCAGACCGATGCCCGTGCCCGCCAGCTCCACCAGACGGCCATCGACGATCGCGACGCCGCAGCCGCCGCCATAGCTCACGCCCGAGCCGAAGTGGCCCGCCGCCACGACCTTCCCGACGAGGCCCGGGCCGTCGAAGACTCGATCCGCACGGCACTTGACCACACAGGAACCCAAGCTGAACCTACGACCGTCCCTTCCGCGTCGGCCGCGCTGCCGCCCCGCACCAGCGATCTACCGCCGGACACTGCGCCTCGCCGAGACTCCGGATACGACATCTGAGCTGAGCTGACGGCGAAGATCCTGCTGTAAGCCATCGCGTACACGCGCCGTGTCTGCATCCCCAGCTAACCTCTCGGGCAGCCGAAACACCCGAAGGAGCGCGCAATGACCGAACCCGTGCCTGTACCCGTTCTTAACGATGGAGGCGACTGGTGGATGCTGATCGAGGTTAGATACACCGACAGTCCGGACCCCGTCCAGAACTACTGCAAGGTGCTGCAATGGGAACGCACCGTCGACCCGCACGGCCAGCCGATGATCGCCGCCTGGCTGGCCGGCTCCCCGCCAGTTCGATCTGACCGCGACGTGACACAGGGCAGGACGGGGGTGCGATACATCCACAGAAGGCAGTTCGTCCGCCTCACCCGAGACGACATTGAGCGTCTCAGACAGACCACCCAGTGGCGCACTTTCGAGTTCTGAAAGCTCCCCCGGCGCAACACCGAGGGAAATCGTCATTGACTACGCGGCACTTGGGGCTACCTCTCCGGTTATCCCCGGAATGGAACCTCGGACCCTTACTACACGGGGTCGTGCCCTGCATCTTCAATAGCTCACGGGCCGCGGCTATCTGGCCATCCTGTACTGCATGTGGGCCTACAATCAGTGCTCCGATTGTAGGATGCGTGTGATCATCGAACCGCAAGTTGACGCCCACCTCAAGGTAAGGCACTAGACCGGAACGGCCCGAACGGACGTTCACCGGATATTTCGCCTCGCTGATCGCCCAGAGCCGCCACTCCTGTTCCTCAGCGAATGCATCGTCCTTTACCGTCGCGATCTCACGGAATACCTGCTCAGCCAGAAACTGAAGATGCGGTGCATCACCCTCTCGAATGAGTCCTCCCATTCCGGTGGTATGCCAGCGAGCGATCGTGGACGACACAAAGAGTTCTGCTCGGCGCTCGGCCTCTGTTTCGCCGTAGCCGACTTTGCGCAGCTCGGTGCGGAAGGCGGTTGTCCCCATCGCGGTTGACTTGGGATGGAAGGCGAAAGTGTGACCGGCCAGCGCATCCCAGGTAAAACCGATCGCGAAGCCGCCCGTACCGCCACCGTAGCCACGCCACTGTGACAAGAGGTCGGGCTCCGCGCTCAACGACACCGCGAAGCACCCAAACTCCCAGTCGTAGACCGACAGATTCGCAAAGGCGTCCGCGACCGCAGTGAACGCGTTCCCCAGAACGTCGTCGACGCCGGGCCGGCTGGCCGCGCGACGGAGGTGGCGGTGAAAGATCTTGGCTCCAAAGAGCAGTTCTTGCTCGTCATTCATGTAGCGGGCATCCGATGCCCACAATTTCGCAGCCGACGCATGAACTGCCGAGTCCGGGTATTCGATCGGCCATCCCCCCGGAGCGATGATCCCTGTTAGCGCAGCGGAATCGGTGTAGTGGTACAGCAGATCTGGTCCGAGTTCGTCATCAGGTAGGGATTCGTTAGGGCCGGATTGCGCAGCGAACAGCTGACTTATCGGAAAACTGCTCTCCGCTGTGGGATCACCGAACACCATCGCCTGATTATGACGTACCTACCCCGCACTGGTGGTTGCGATCCGCCATGCGCATCGATTCTGACCCTCACGTGGAGGCCGGCGGCGGGCCCATGTCGTCTGGGCGGTCAGATCGGTCGGCGGCGCGTTGCTGCTTGCGGGCGGTCTGGCGTTGCTGTTCGGCTCGATCGCGCAACTGCTGCAGGAATTCCCGGTCTGCCTCAGGATCTTGCGGGACGTAGCGGCCCGGGTGGTCGTAGTCCGGGAACTCGCTGGCCGCACTCGTGTGCTGCCGGTGTGGTCGCTCATCAGTGGCCGGGCGTCCGACCGCCAGCCACACCAGCGCACCGACCAACGGCAGCATCACCACCAGGATTACCCAGGCGAACTTGGGTAGCCCGCGCACGGCGGCGTCGTCGGTGTTGATGATGTCGATCAGTGCGATCACTAGGATCACCAGGTAGATCAACCCGAGATACGGCACGTCCACTCCCTCTTCGTCACGCCGGTCACCAGACCTGCTGTATCCACAGCGGATGTCCGTTCAGGCTCTTGGTTCGGTCAACGTAGACCGCGATCACGACCCTCCCGCCTGGGTGGGCGGCGGCCTCGGAGATGACCTGATGACCGGTCACGTCATTCCAGCTGGCGGCCTTGTCCGGACGGTAGTACGCCCCGGCGCGATAGCGGGAGTCGGTTTCCAGGATGACGCCCCAGTAATCGTTGCCCAGGACGGCGTTGATGACCCGTCCGGCGCCGAGGTGGGCGGCGGCCACGGTGTCGGCGTGGCTGAGTTCGATCACCACCATCCCCGGTTGCGAGGTCTCGACGATCCGCGCGGCCTGTGCCGGCGGACCCGTCAGTATCGCCCCACCGGTAGCTACCGCGAGACTGAGCGCCGCACCCGCCACCCCCGCGCGTATCCCCGACCTCGTCAGCATCGTGTATTCCCTTTAATAACCCCGACCTTTGTCATCGCGAATGGTAGTGCCAGGACGTCCACCCCGTCGACGCCTCAGTCGGAACGCGGTGAACGTCACTGTTTGCCAGCACCGCCCGCCCGACAGCGTCGTCCGTCCGATCGACCGAACGACAAAGGGTCGCACAAGCAATTCCTGCGCGACCCTTTGTGTCGTCAGCGGACTTTACGTAGGTAGACGTCGCCGGTGGGGACGCCGCCGGCGAACAGAACACCTTTGTAACCGTGTGGTGTCTTGCGTAGTTCGATGCGGGAGTACCAGTGCGCGACTGGGTCACCGGCGATCGAGACGATGCCGCCGTTGCGGGTGTGGGTGATGTGGCTGTTGGTGGCATTCCACGGCCCGACGCCGTAGATGTCTTGGAACAGACGGTTGCCGATCACTCGCGCGTTGGATTCCGGGTAGGGGATGACGCCGTACATGACCAGCTGGTACTTATATCGGCCGTCGTCGATCTTCGCGTGCGCTTGCCCACTACCTAGGCCGAGACCCGTGGCGAGGCCGGCGGTGATGAGAAGTCCGGCGACGATGGTCTTGACGGCGGTGGAGAGTCGAGCTGTTTGCAAAGGCATGAAGTCACGTCCTGTTCGGTATCGGTTGCTGGTGATGGGTGCGCGGGTGGTTTGGCGGTTCGCTTCTATCACGAACCTGGGACAGGCGTGGCCGGGTCCGAGGCGGCCTGCTCGACCTGCTTGCCAGGCCGGGCCGAGAACCGCATCGGGGGTGCGACAGCGAGCTCGCACCCGCCATCGTCTGCGTCTGAGCGCGGTGAACGTCACTGTCGCGCTCACAGGTCCAGGTCCGGGTCGCGTTGGGGCTGTGGCCCGTTATCGAGTGGGTCGTGTGGCGGGGGCTGCGATCCGGTGTTCTCTGTGCGTTCTGCCTCTGGTGGGGGTCGGGTGTCGGCGAGCAGTGTCCCGATCCCCGGTTCTGCTGTGGTGGTGTCTTTCTCGTTCTTCTCGGCCTGGTAGAGCTCTGCTCGGTGTTGGTGGGAGCGTTTCATCACGGCGATGTAGTCGGCGGCATGGTCGAGTCCGGCGTCTTCGACCATGACCGGTGTGGGGTTGAGTTCCAGGCTCCAGCCGGGTTCACGACCGGCGCTGCGCATCCGTTCCTCGGCGGCCTGGCGGGCGGCGACAGCTTCCTCGGACTGTTGGGCCCGTTCGATCTCCATCCGCAGTTGTCGTAGCCGAACCTGTTTGGTCTGCAACTCATCCGCTCGGGTGAACGGTGCGTCGATACGCGGCGCGTTGACCTCGACTTCGCGGCGGTAGCTGGCGATGTCGGCGACCAGTTGAGCACGGGTGTCGTCGAGGCCGGTGTACAGGTTCTCCAGACGGGTGGCGAGCCCAGACGCCGTGGCGGTGCGCCGCTCGGCGGAGGTGAACACCTGAGAGGCGTCCACAGTGAACCCCGGCCGCCCAGGGCAATCGAGCCACACATGCACTTTGTCCTGGGCGAACTCGCGTGAGGCGTGCGCTTGCAGCCCCGACGGTATTGACGCGATCGGCATGGATTGCTTCATGCCGGCACCTTTGAGCTCGTGGTAGACCGCGGTGACCCGCGACAACAGCGCCTCGGACCGTTCCGGACGTTTCGACCGGGGCCGGTCTCCGGTGACGACGAACTCCTTGCCGGCGTCAATCCACTCCTGGTGACCGGCCAGCAGAAGATCGAGTTTCTCGATGCTGCCTTCCAGCCGTGGGATGGCCCGGTCCGCGGCGGCCACGACCCGGCGGGCGTGGGAGCGGGAGTCGGCGTGGGCGCTGGCCAGTGCGGACAGGCTTTTCACCTCGTCTTCCAGGGTGGCCATTTCGAGGAACCGTTCGTCGCCGGTCGCGGCGGCTTTGGTGGCCGCGGCCGCTTCGGACAAGGAGTCGTCGGCGATGTCGTCGACTTCGGCGACGTCGTCGAGCTGGCCGCGTTTGGCTTGCTCGATGAACGCCGCCTTGGATTCGACTTTCGACCACATGACGGTGTCGGTGGTGCCTGCGGTGACGTAGTTCAGAATCTCGATCTGCGGGTTCTGGTTGCCTTGGCGGATGATCCGGCCTTCGCGTTGCTCGAGATCGGCGGGTCGCCACGGCACGTCCATGTGGTGCAGGCCGATGAGGCGGCCTTGGACGTTCATGCCGGTGCCCATCTTCGAGGTCGACCCGACCAGCACCGCGATCCGACCGGCTCGGCAGTCGGCCTGCAGCGCCAGTTTCTGCGACGGCGATTTCGCGTCGTGGATGAACGCGATCTTCTCCGCGGGCACGTTGTACTGCTCGACGAGAAGGTCTTTGAGGTTGGAGTACACCGACGGGCCGTCGGGTCGCGGGGTGCCGCGGTCGCAGAACACCAGCTGCAACGCTCCTCGGATTGGGGACCGCTCCCCTTCCTCGGTGAGGTATTCGTTGTCGGCGGTGGCGTGGTAGATGCGGGCGACTTGTTCGGCCACGGCATCGGCGCGGGTGTTTCCCGGATCCGGTTCGAGGTTGGCCAGCGCCGGGTCGAGGGCGACGTTGCGGCCGTCGTTGAGGATCTTGAGCACGTTGTCGATGTCGGCGCGTCGCGGGTCGAGATGGTCGGCCCGATAGTCGAGGTCGGCGATGAAATCGCGCCGCTCTTGACCGGGGGTGCTGGTGACGATTTGCCGCCCGTCATGGGTCGGTAGATTGGCTGGGACCTGTTCACGGACAACGACGTCGGTGTACTGGGCGGCCATGGCGAACATCTCTCTGGGGTTGGCGAACGCCGACACCTTCGACACGACACGCAGTTTGGTGCCGGTGGCGTTGGGAATCGTCTCGGAGCGGGTGGCGGTGAACGACGCCGCCCAGTCGGTGATCGAGCGGACCCCGGCCGCCTCCAGCACATCGGGGCGTAGGTATTGCTGCATCACCCACGACTCGGCGAGTGAGTTCGCGATCGGGGTGCCGGTGGCGAACGTCGCGACCCGCTCAGCGCCCGGGGTAATGACCCGCCCGGCCGCGACCGCCTGGTGTTGGCGGCGTTCACGCAGGTAGTCCAGCTTCAATGACAGGTCCTCGGCCTTGTTCGACCCGGTCAGTGACAGCGAGTCGATCGTGCACTGGCGGCCCTTGTTTTTGTACTCGTGGGCCTCGTCGACGAACAGATAGTCCGCGCCGGTGTCTTCGAACAACACCCCGTGGTCCTTCTTGGCCTGATCGGTCGCGGCGTCGAGTCGTTTCTGGAGCTGCTTCTTTGCCTGTTCGATCTTCTTGACCGTTGCCTGGGTCATGTCGCCCGCGCTCGCGGACATTTCGGCGTCGAGTTCGGCGAGCTGGCCGGCGATGTAGTCGACACGGCGTTGGGGGTGGACCCGGATCGCGGAGAACACCGAGGCTGGGATGATGACCATGTCCCAGTCGCTGGTCGCGGTCTGGGCGGCGAACACGCGGCGGTCCTCAGGCGACATGCCTTTGCGTCCCACGAGCACGTTGGCCGCGGGGTACCACATCTTCACTTCGCGGCCGAACTGCTCGATCAGATGGGTGGGCACCACGATCCACGGCTGATTGACCAGGCCGCGGCGTTTGAGCTCCATCGCCGACATGAACATCGTGCCGGTCTTGCCCGCGCCGACCACGTGATCGAGCAGCACCGTCGGCTCGGCGAGAATCCGTGCCACCGCATCGCGTTGGTAGGGGTGCGGCTCGAACACCGGGGACAACCCGGGCAGCACCAGCCTGGACCCGTCGTGCTCGGGGCGGACCCAGGTGTTGAAGCGGCGGTTCCACTCGGCGACGAGGCGGTCGCGACGCTCATCATCCGACCACAGCCACGACCGGAACTCGGTGGAGATCTTCTCCGCTTGGACCTGGGCGAGGATGGTGGCCTGGGCATCGACTTCCGGTGCCCCCTCTTCCTGCGCCGGCCCCGAGTTCTTGACCACGATCGACCGTTGGTTGAGCAGCATCTCGGTGAGGTCGATCGCATCGAGCGCCTTGTTCCTCCTGTCGGCATTGTCGGCGCCGTACTCGGTGCGCATCAGCGCGCTGTTGCGTTCGTCAGGTGGCACCTCGACGCCCCACGAACCGGCCGCGCGCGTCACTCGGGCACTCGTGGCGCCGAAGGTCTCGCGCACGAACGCCTCGTAGTCGCGTGGCTCGATCCAGGTCGGTCCGAGTTTGACCGACCCGATCTGGGAGGGCTGCTTATCGGCCGGAATCACCTGCGCCAGTGCTTGTGTTAGCTCCGCCCAGTCCCGGTTCCCGGGATCGGTGCGGGCGGCTTCGGCGGCGCGGGCGTGTTTGGCGCGCACGTTGCCCGACAACGCTGTGGGTGCGGGTATCAGATCTTCGGGCATGTCCGGGTCGGCGTAGACCAGCCCACGGATCGACTCGCGCGCTTGGGCGGCGGGTTGGTCGAGCAGTTCGGCGACACGGTCGAGATCGACTCGCCCGCGTTCACCGAGACTGATCGCGACGGCTTCGGCCGGGGTGTCCGCGCGCGATACCGGGACCGGCGCGACGACGACGTCGCGGGAGAACACCGCGGTCTTGCTGACCGTGCCGGTCTGGTCGTCGTAGCGTTCCAACGCCAGCACGCCGGCCATCCCCGGATCGGCGCGGACCGCCTCGAGATGGGTTTGGCGCCGCGAGGGCGCGCTGACCTGCCATGCCTTCTCATCGAGCTCGGCCGCCACGTCCTCGGGCAGTGGGCCGGGATAGTCGGCGCCGTCGGCGTCGCGATTGGCAGTACGCCACTTGCCTTCGAGTTCTGCGAACTTCTTCGCGGCTTCCTCGGCGGTGCGTTCCTTGCCGCCCACCAGCTTCGCCCGGTTCACCGGGCCGTAGGTGTTGAGGTATGCGTCGTAGACCTCGTTGAGGTCCGCGCGCAGTGCGTCACGCTCGGCGCGGCTGCTCTGGGTGCGTTGGGCGGCGATCGTGGCCGCGAACAGATCGCGCAGCCGCAACAGGTGCCGGGTCTCGGTGGTGCGGGTCGCGGGCACCTTCATCGGCTCATCGCCGTCGATTCCGCGGCGGGTGAACACCCCGGTGGTCTCGTCGTAGTTGACGTGCCCGATCGGGATGTCCTCGCCGTAGAGGGCGGCGGCGTCCAGGGCGCCGGCGGTGAACTCCATTGCGGCTGTGGCGGTGTCGTCGGCGAGGAACAGTCCGTCGCCGCGTTCCAGTGCGGCGTCGACGATGTTGGTCAGTCGGTCGTCGAGGTCGACGGCGACATCGCTGCCGGTTTCGGCGGACACGACGAGCATCCCGTCGCGGTAGAGCCCGCGATCGACACGCATTGTGCCCAGCACATGCTCGGGGTGGGTGGTGAAGTAGCGGTTCACGCCGATCTCGGTGGTCTCGCCGGTCCGGTCGGTGAGGGCTACGAGGTCAGAATGCAGCCAGTCGGCGTCCGCAGGTGCGGCGACGTCGGGTTCGCGACGGCGGAACACCAAGACGTCGGTGACGACCTGGGTGCCGGCGACCCGTTCGAATGCGGTCGAGGGCAACCGCACCGCGCCGACGAGGTCGGCGACGGCGTGCATGTCGCGGCGCGCCTTGTCCGAGGCGGCATCCAGCGTTCCGGCGGTGGTGATCGCCATGACGTAGCCGCCGGGGGCGGTGAGGTTGAGCGACTTGAGCAGGAAGTGGTTGTGGATGCGGTGGCGGGCCGGATTGTGGATCGGGTCGTGCACGGTGAACCCGCCGAACGGCACATTGCCGATCACCGCGGCGAACGAGCCGTCCGGGACGCGGGTGGTCTCGAAACCCTCCAACCGCACTTGGGCGTCGGGGTAGAGAAGATGGGCGATCTGGGCGGTCGTCGGGTCGAGCTCCACCCCCACCATCTGCGCGCCGGGCGGTGCCAGACCGATGAACGTGCCGCTGCCACAACCCGGTTCGAGCACCAGTCCCTCGTCGAAACCAGCGCGAGTCATCGCCGACCACATCGTCTGGGCGATCGCCGGATCGGTGTAGTGGGCGTTGAGTGTGGAGGCCTTCGCCTGACGCCACTGCTCCGAATCCAACAGGGTGCGCAACTGGTCGCGTTCGGGTGCCCACTCCGGCTTGGACTCGTCGAAGATGTCGGCCGCGGCACCCCACCCCGACCACTGCGCCAGGACCTCGTGCTCGGCGGGCGTCGCCGGGCGTCCGGTGCGCGCTGTCTCGGTGAGGACCTCGAGTGCGGCGATATTGGCGCGGGCGCGGGACTTGGCCCCGGAGGGCACCAGCACCGTCCCCGGATGGGTGAACCGGGTCGCAGCCACCACCTCGGTCGGTGCCGGGGTGGTGGCCTCGTCGAGGGCCGCGATGCTCGGCGGCTCCGGTTTCGGTGCCTCCGAGTCGGGGATGGGGTCGGGTTCGAGGCCGGCCACCACATGGTCGGCCTTGACGTAGACGACCGAGCCGTCCGGGCGGCGTGCGGGGGCGACTCGGGTGCTCGCCCACGCTGTCAGCGGCAACCCGGTCTCGGACTGCGGCACCTGCGGCAGTGCGTCGTCGGCCTTCGGTGGCAGCGGCGTGCCGCCGGGGTCGACGACGGCCGGGTCAGTGGGGATCCGCAAATCGTCCAGAGACTCAAACAGCAGTCCCTGGCCGTCGTCGACTACCTCCGCACGCGCTCGGCGTCGGCGCGATCCTGATCGGCCAGCGCTGCGTCCACCATCGCGGTCAGCTCCGGAACCAGCGGGTGTGCCGGCCCGTCGGGCACCGGCAGTCCGTCGGTCAGACGTGCTTCCAGCAGTTGCTCGGCCCACACCTGAAACCGTGGTGTCTGATCCGGCCACACCTGCTCGGTCAGTCGTTCGGTCTCTCGGCTCGCCTCGATCGCCCACTGCGTCAGCCACCGCTGCATCCCGGTCATCGTGTCCGGGTTCGGCTCGTCGTCCGGCTGGTCGTCGTCCTCGGGACTGCTGAATCCCTCCCACAGCGTCGCCAGCGCCGTCTCCTCCGCCGAGTACCGGGCCTGCTGATACAGCCGCTGCGTCGTCAGCACGTCCGGGTCGTTGCCCCCGTGCTGGTCCTTCCACGCCGCGATCGTCGCCAGCTCGGTCTGCGACTGCGTCTGAGCGATCTCGGCCTCCATCCGTGTCACTTCCGCGGTCAGGAAGTCTTCGAACTGCGTGCGGTCCATCTGCGTCAGTTCCTGGGCGTACCGCTCGGTCAGTGTCGCGCGCAGATCGTGAAACATCGGTGTCCTCCTCGTTGTGGGTATCCATAGTGCTCTGCGGTGCCGACATCCGCTGCCCGGATGGGTGGGTGTCGGCGAGTAAATCGAACAGATTGGGGGTGTTGTCGTCAGGGGTGGCGTTGCGTGCCATGCGTCGAGCTCCTACCAAAGTGAGGTCCACTCCCGAACCTGGGCTACGCCGGGCGAGGGTGGGTGGTTATCGTTTCTCACTGGTCAGAGGCTCGATCTCTGACCGATCAGTGCCCTGGCAGGTGTGTCCAGCACCTGCCAGGGCCTGAGAATGGGGGCTACCGGGTCATTACGCTCCGTCGCCGCCGTAGTACCAACCGCCTTTGCCCGGCCAGCAGTCGGTCAGATTGGTGAGTGCGTTTCTGCCGTTCCTCGTGTCGAGGCACGCTTTCTGGTGGGGGAAGGGGCCGACGATGTACGCGCCGTAAGTGCGGTTGCGTGTATCGGCTGCCGACGCTGGGACATCGACGAGCGTTGCCCCTCCGGCGGCGAGCGTGGCGGCGGTTAGCCCTACTGCGACTATTCTCCGCGTGATGATGGTGATGGCCATGACAATCTCCTCGTAGTGGTTGGCCGGAGTGAAGGTGGTGACGGGCGATTAGTCGCCGTGGTGGTGCACGCGAATACGCACGTGCACCTGGCTGTCCCGGTCCGAATGGGCTAGTCATCAGGGCGCTGGACTGGTGGCCGGGGTGGTCGTCGGCGTTGGCGCAGTGCGGCTCTGGTGACGACGATGACGCCGGTGATCGACAGGGCCACCAGCAGCACGAAGCAGCCGACGAGCGCTATGTGGATGAGTGGCGGCATGAGCAGGCTTTCGTGTTGGGCTACGCGGCGGTGGTGTGGTCGGTGGGTGGGTCGAACCATCCGGGCGGTGGTGGGGTGCTTGAAACGGTGAGTGTGTCTGTGGTGGTGTGTTTTTCGGGTGTGCATAGGTAGAGCGGCCCGTTTTCGGCGGTGAGGGTGCGCCAGTGGGCGTCGAGGTGGGCGGTCCACCACGACGACAGCGCGGCGGGGTCTTCGCTCAGGCGGGCGGTCTCCCACGCCTTCCACAGCTCCTCGAGGCGGATGACGACTTCGTCGTGGCGCCACCACTGCGCGCACCAGCGGGTGTCGCGGTCGAAGCGCCCGGCTTTGATGTGGCTGAGCCAGTTGGTGAACCAGTCGGCGCCGGAGGTGAACCGCCAGTGTGCGCGGGGGTCGTCGTCAGGGGTGTCGGTGTCGTGGGTGGTCATCAGAAGGTCCTTTCCCGGGTGGTGGCGGCGAGGGGCGGTGCAGTGGTCAGTGCTGTCTGCTGGGCTGCGCGTTCAGTCGCGCAGGCCTTCTTGGAGGCGTCGATCAGCTCGGCGTAGGGGCCGAGCCAGTAGGAGTTCTTGGTGGTGACGACGGTGCGGTTACCGGAGGTCGCCAGCACTGCGCGCTCGGCGGGGAGTGCTTTGAGGTCGTCGATACCGAGGATCGGTTCGCTGGACCAGGATTCGCTGGTGCTGGTCGATCCGAGTCCGGAGTTGGAGTGCGAGCGGCTGCGGCGGCGGACGTCGCGTTGGCCGATCATGCGGCTCAGGCCGGACAGGTAGGACTCGTTGTTCGATGATCCGGCGTAGATGTAGACGTTCGAGGAGTCCACGAGCATGTCGAGTTTGTCCTTGGACCACACTTTCGCGGCCTGGGCCAGCGATTGCAGCATCGTGACGATGACGATGCCCTGGCTGCCGAAGTGGGAGTACCAGTCGGGTAGTTCGGGCAGCTTGCATACGTTCGCGGCCTCATCGAGCACTGCCACGACGGGCACCGGCAGACGTCCACCGTTGCGCCGTGCTTGGGCGACGGAGGCTTTGAAGATGGTGTCGGCCAGTGCGGTGGTCAACGCGGTGGCCGATCCTGCCCCTTCCATCGACAGGGCATACATGGTGTCGGTGGAGGTGACGAACGCTTGCGGATCGAACTTGGGCAGGTCGTGGCGAATGTCGTTGCTGCCGACGGTGTTGTCGCCGTCGAACCGCACACGTTGGGGTGGGAGGACCGATCGGGCGTAGGCGGGCACGGTCATGACGTTGATGAACCGGCGCGCCATGTCGTAGAGGCCGTCTTGCTGGCGGGGGTTGAGGTTGGCGGCGGTGTCGATCTTGGCCGCTGCGTCGTGGTGGCCGTGGCGGGTCAGCACCTGGCGGGCGACTTTGAGTTTGGGGTCGGTGAGCCAGCCGTCGACGTGTTTGAGGTCTCCCCCACCGACGGCCGCGGCCAGAATGTGCAGTGCCAGCAGTTCTTTGGCGCCGCCGTCGAAGTAGGCGTCCAGGCGTGATCCTTCGGCGGTTTCGGCGGCGGCGAAGATCGCGGCAAGCTCGCGGGCGTCGGAGAGTTCGTGCACGCACCAGAACGGGTCCCACCACCACTGTTGGCCCTGAGTGCCGGCGATGTGCTGGAGGTCCGAGAGCCAGATGGTGCCGCGGGTGCGTGGCGGTTTGCGCCGTTGGGTGCGATAGGCCCACAGTGCGCGCAGCCCTTGTCGGCTGGTGTCGGCCATGGCGGCGGGAGCGGTGTCGAGGTCGTTGTGGTCACGGACCCAGCGGGTGGCGTCGTAGATGTCGGGCTTGTTGGAGGTGGCGAACACGGCGCCGGGCGCCTGGCAGATCATCGGGATGGCGTAGCCGGTGGTCTTGCCGCATCGGGGTCCGCCGATGACGAGTCCGACCCACTCCCAGCTCATGTAGAGCGCGGAGGTGCCCGCGCCGATCAGCGATCCCAGCACCAGCCCGTAGTCGAGGTGTCCGGTGATGGCCCCGCGGCCGCGGAGGCGCTGCGCGGAGTGCTTGGCGTCGCGGGCGGTGATGGCGTGCAGTTCCCGGGGACGGGGAAGAAACTGGGCGACCTGGTCGAACTCGCGCAGCACGGCGGTGGCGGCGCGATGACGTCCCACCACGACCGCGATCGCGGCGGCGGCGATGACCGTGACCACCAGGAGCACGGTGGAGGCCACCGGCCACTGGAAGGTGCCGTCGACGGCGGCGGTGGCCGGGTTGATCAGCACCGGGCCGGGCTGGCCGGTGAGCCAGCACCCGGCCCGCCAGCACACGTAGATGATCGCCAGCAGCGCGAACACGGCTGCGGCGAGGTAGTAGCCGACCATGGATTCGTGTTGGCCGCGGTCGCGGCGATGGGTGGTGCTCACAGCTGGGCTCCGGTGTCGAGGGTGACGCTGGCCCCGATCTCGGGGACCGGGGCTATCTGCCAGTCGCTGTCGCCGGCGGCGATCAACGCGGCTTCGGGGGCGGGTTCGGTGTCGGCGATGAGTTCACTCATCGAGCGGTGCCCGCCCGCGGCCGCGGCGTCGTCGACGTCGATGGCATAGTTCGCGGCCGAGGCCGACACCTGGTCGAGCAGATCGGTGTCGGCGACCTCGCCGAGGTCCTTGTCGCGGTCGCGGCCGCCGATGCTGTCGGGGTCGACGCCGGCCTCACGCAGCCGCTCATCCCAGGCGTGCGCCCATTGCTCGGCGCGCTGCGCGGTGGCATTGGTCTGGGCTTGCCGGGCGGTGTCACCGTCGCGGGCGGCCTCGGACGCGGCTTCGCGCGCCATGTCGGCTGCGGCGTGCGCCCCGGCCCAGCGGGCCATCAGATCCGGTGTCAGCGGGTGGCGTTCGGCGCTGGTGTCGGTGTAGCGGGGCTGGCGGGCGCCGGTGGCGCGCGCGGAGTTCAGGCGCTGCTGAGCGCGGGTCTGCTGAGTGCGTCGGCGGTGCTGCTGGCTGCGGACCTGACGCAACACTTCGTCAGCGTGGCGGCGGGATCGGCGCATGATCGAGCGGACCTCGTCGAAGATGTCGTCGACTTCGCGGCTGTTGTCCTGAGGGACGCTCTGTGGGTCGAGCATGGTGTGCCTTCCTTCGAGGGGTGATGGGTCGGTAGGTGGGTCAGGTGTCGGCGCGGGGGTAGGTGGCGACCTTCCACTGGCCGTCGACGCGGACGAGATCGGCGGTGACAGTGAATTTCCGGAACGAGGTCACCGTGGCGTCGATGCCGAGCACGGTCTGGATGACGGTGCCGCGCGCGCTGGCCTTGTCCGGTGAGATCAGCACCGCTGAGGCGTTGTCGACGCGGGCGGTGATGACGTCGAGGGACTGTTTCCATGCGCCCCACTGGGCGCTAGGCCGCACCGTTGCCGAGCTGTTGGCGGAGTCCAGTGCCTGGCCGGTGAGGGTGGCGCGGGTGCGGCGCAGCGCATCGGTGGGTGAGGTGTCGGTGGCGGGTTGCCAGCTGAACATGGTGGTGACGGTGGTGGTGAACACCCCGATCGGTTCGGCGCGCTCGGGCAGGCCGGGCGGGCTGCTGTAGTGCTCGCCGTGGTCATGGTCGTGTGCGGGTTCGGTGGTGTCGTCGCTGCCGGAGCATCCGGCCAGTGCGGCGATCAGCACGATTGCGAAGACGACCAGGAGGTGGTGGTGGCGGTGGTGGTTCATCGGTTCTTCTCCGGAAGTCCTTGATCGGCGAACTGTTTGGCGTAGGCGATGACTTTCTGGCCGTACGGGCGGGTCTGGGTGTCGTAGTCGCCGCCGGTGGGTGTTCCGCCGGCGTTGAGCACCGCGCCGACTCCGGCGTTGTAGGCGTAGGCGTAGAGAATTTCGCGGCCTTCGGCGGGTTCTTTCACTCGCCCGGAGGCGATCGCGGCGTCGATCTGTTTGGCGTTGGCGCAGGAGAACCGTCCGGCGGCCATGACGGCGTCGCCGATGTCGGTGGCCGAGGCGCGGCCGTTGCCGTCGTCGTCTTTGGCCCAGGACGGGTAGGTGTAGTCCATGAACTGCATCGGCCCCTTCGCGCCTGCCGGGGACACCAGGGAGGCGTTGAACCCGGTCTCCTGCTTACCGATCCCGCCGAGGAACGCCGAGCTGATCTGCGGGCACAGCAGTCCGGCTTTGCGGAACCATGGCTCGTAGGCCGGTGGGACCCGTCCGGCGGCGAGGTTGTCGACTCCCCCGCCGTGCTGGTCCTCGACTGGGCCGCAGTCGGCGCTCTCGTCGGCGCCGATGCCGCCGGTGATCCCGGGTGCGGTGTAGACCTCATTGCCGCGGGGCATGCCGTGGCCTTCGACGGTGGCGTGGACGTGGTCGAAGTGGTTCTGGGTGGGGTCGCCGCGGTCGTTCATAATGTTGGACTTGCCGACCGCCGGGTAGTAGGTCTGGCGCCAGATCGTGTACTCGAGCTTGAAGTGCTTCTTGTTGTCAAGGATGTATTTGTTGACGGCGTTGCCGAGCGCGATCCCTTGCGCGGAGGTGTAGTTGGGGATCATGACGTCGACGGCGCGGCCGGATGGGTGGTCGTTGTAGCCGCCGCCGTCGGCGCGCCAGCCGCCGATGGTCTGGATCTGGGGGAACTTGGCGGCGATCGCGCGGGCCAGGCGGATGGTGTCGACCTGGAAATGCGCTTCGGAGCCCTTGGACTTCGGCAGCGGCGGCAGCGGACCCGACGGCCCGGACGGTGCGGGCGGGCCGCTGGGGCGCCTGCCGGTGGCGGCACCGCGGCGGCGTTGAGGAACGTGCCTGCGGGAGCGGGTTTCTTGCCGGTGACCCCGGCGGTTTTGGAGGTGGTCGGCCAGGCGCCCCAGCCTTGGGACCCCAGGACGCGGTTGGCGACCTCCATCTGCTGTTCGCGGGTGGCTTTGTCGGCGGTCGGCGCGTACTGGCGCCGCCGGCGCCGGTCCAGGTCGACGCCGCGAACTGCAATCCGCCGTAGTAGCCGTTGCCGGTGTTGATCTTCCAGTTGCCGCCGGATTCGTGCTTGGCCACCGCATCCCAGTCGGCGACGGTGACCACGTCGGCGGCGGGCACTACTCGGGGTGCGGTGAGCACCCGCGGTCCGCCCGGTTGGGCCGGCGCTCGCCCGGCCGGGGCGGCGCCGGGTTCGGGGCTGGTGGACACCCATCCGGCCGGGTCGACCGAGCGGCCGCCGGTGAAGTCGCGGTGCCCGCCATCCCACACCTCGAAATGCAGGTGCGGGCCGGTGGATTGGCCGTCGTTGCCGAGCTTGGCGATGTGTTGTCCGGCGGTGACTTTCTGACCGGCTTTGACCAGCACCCCGTCGGCGAACATGTGCCCGTACACCGTGGACCACACGTGCCCGTTGATGTTGTGGGTGAGCACGATCCAGTGCCCGAACCCCGAGGCGCTCCCGGCGGCGGTGACGGTGCCGTCGGCGGCGGCATAGATCGGCGCGCCGATCGCCCCGGCCAGGTCGATACCTTCGTGCATCGCCCCGTCGCGCGGACCGTAGCCGGAGGTGATCTGAAAGTCCTTGACTTTCATCGGCTTGACCTTGGCGCCGGGTGAGAGGGAGGCGTCAGCGGGTTGGTCGATGCCGCCGGTCAGCGGCAGGCAGGAGTCGTCGTCGCCGGCCACGGAGATGATGACCGTGCACGAGGCGAAGAACCCCATCACCAGTGCCAGCAGCGGCACCAGCAGTGTGGAGGCGTTGCCCTCACCCACGAGGCAGACCCCGATAGTCGGCGGTGGTGGTGTCGAGGTCGCGGACGTGTTCGGTCAGCGCCTTGTTCATCGAGCGCATGACGTCGAGGCGGGTGGCCCATTCGCGGTCGCGGGCGGTGACGTCGCGGCCGACCCCGGCCGCCCGGCACCACCGCATGACGCTGTTGGTGCCGGCACCGATGTTGCCGGCGACGTCGGCGGCCGCGGCGGTCAGCGACAGCGAGGTGCGGGCGAGCAGCTCGGCGACGGCGCGCACGGCCAGTCGCCGGACTTCCTCGGGGTGGGCGGTGCGGCGAGGGTTGGGTTCGACCACCCAGTCCTGCACCTGTTCCCAGGCGCTGGGTAGCGGGTCGAGCGTGGCCACCCCGGGTCGCTGTCGGTGCTCATGCCGCGGATCCGGATTTGGCGCCGCGGCCGCGGTTGAAGCGCTTGTTGGTGTTGTGCATCTCGGTGGCGCGCTCGGTGGCGGTCAACCGCATCTGCACCGGGATACCGGGCTGCTCACCCTCTTTGATCAGGAACTTGCCCATACCCGGGGGTACGGTGTTGGTTTCGGTGCCGGTCGCGCGGACCCCCTCGGCCCAGGCCGATTCGCTGATCTCGGAGACGACCGGGTCGTCGATGCCGCGGGGGGTGGTGGCCCACTCGGCGAGGGTGGCGGCTTCTTTCTCGTTGAGGTTGACCTTGCCCTCCATCAGCGAGGCTTCGTCCTCGGGCAGCGGGAAGCACACCTTGACCCGGGCGCGGTCGAGAAAGCCCATGGCGCGCTGGCGATCTTCCATCGAGTCGAACGCCTGGAGGTCCTTGACGGTGTGGGTGGTGAACAGGCTGCCGGTGCCCTGTTCGCGCTGGACGCGGGTCACTTCGTCGACGCGCCACACGATGCCGTTGCCCACACCGAGTACCAGCGAGAACTCGTCGCACACCAGGTCGTAGTTGCGGGGCTCTTGCAGGCCGTGATCGGAGAGCAGATGCGAGGCTTCGACGGCGGAGAACCCGTCCGACCAGCACGCCAGGAGCACCGCGGCGCGCAGCTTGCGGGCGTTGGCCGGCAGCCGGGACATGTCCACGCACACCCCGAGGGCGTCGATGTCGATGGGCTCTTTGGTGGGGGCGTTGAAAATCTCGCCGAACTGCCCCGACACCAGCTGGTCGAGCGACTGGCGCAGGTTCTCGGTCAGCAGCAGGTAACGGTCGACGGCGATCGCGTCATGGGGTCGACGCCCCAGGGCGCCGGAGGCATCGAGGAGGTCCTGGTGGGCGCGGCGCAGTTCGGGATTGGTATCGGCGTCGCGGGCGGTGGCGTCGATGAGAGTCTGCGGGACCTGACGCAGCAGGGTGAGCACATCGCCCGGCAGGGGCGCATTGGTCAGGGTGAACTCGTTGGCCGTGCCGTAGAGCACCCGCAACGCGGTGGTCAGCAGGGTCTCCTCGTGCGGAGCGATCGGGCGGCCGGAACTGATCTCGAGCAGGCCGGTCGCGGCGGTGACCTGGCGCGCCCGCATTTCGCGTTCGGCGAGCTGGCGGGCCGCGGCGGGCAACCGGGCGATGAGGTTGCCGAAGGTGCCCACCGCCAGCGGATTCATCGGCGAGTCGAATCCGACGCTGGTGACCTGAGGGGTGACCGGGGTGACACCGTCCTCGCGGTACTGCACCCGGCCGGTGCTGTCGTGCAGGACCATCTGGCGCATCATGTTGACGAAGTCGGGGCGGTGATCGCCCATGATGAGCGGGCGGACCCCGGTCGCCAGGTCGTGGCAGACGATGCGCCGGTTGAGCGTGCTTTTGCCGAACCCGTTGAGGCCGAACACCATCGCTGACGGTGCGGTGATCTGGCCGGCCTCGAACCAGCCGATCTGGTCGAACCCGACGGGTTGGCCGGTGTCGAGGTGCGAGCCGACGGGCGCGCCGTCCAGGGGGGCTGAGGCGCCGATGGGGAACGGATAGAACCCCGGCACGTGCGCGGTGGTGCCGCGCAGTTCGTTGGGGCGGCGCACGTGGGCGACGTGGCCGCCGCCACGCCCGTCGAAGCCCCGGTTGGTGCGGATCAGCGGGCACATCGAACTGAATCGGCCGGGCAACGGCGGCTTCGTGGCGTTCCCGGCGGCGAGCGTCGTTGCCGAGCTTCTGCCGGGCGAGATAGCCATTGACGCCACCGCTGCGGGCGGTGTCGAGCAGGTCCTCACGGGTGTCGTCGTCGTAGAACGTCGTCGGCTTGGCCGAGCGTTCTTTGACGCTCGGTGGGTGGCTGAGGCGGCGCCGGCGTCCAGGCGCAACGTCGAGGACGCGGTGGTGTCGCCACCAGCGGCGGTGGTGGTTTTACGGAGGTCGGTGACGGTCATGGTGGCGTCTCGCAATCGGTTAGCGGTGGCGGTGGCGCAGGGCTTCGTCGGTGATGTCGCCGTGTTCGGGCAGCAACACCCCGAGTCCGATGCCGGCGGCGAACAGTTCGGCGTGGCGGTCATAGCCGTTGCGCACGCCGAGGCGGGCGAACAGCGGCAACTGGTCGCGCACGGAGTCCACCGACGGGGTACGAGGGCGCGGCTCAGTGATCGTCAGCGTCGCGCCGAAACGCTGCAGAGCGGGCTCGAAGGTGAGTCGGATCGGATCGTCGGGGTGGATGGTCTCGGCGATCCGGTGGCTCGCCAGGTGATCGCCAGCCGGGTGCGTGGGGTGGTTGGGTCCCGCTCGAGGAGCTGGGCCAGTACCGAACCCATCGCGTGGGGCGGTTCGAGCACGTGTGGGGCGATCACCCATGTCGCCGAGTGCAGGTCGTTGTGGCAGAACACATCGCGCACCCGGTGTGGTGTGGAGTCCGGTGCGATGTCGGCGAACGCGGGCGCTGGGTCGTCGGGCAGGCCGCCGCGGTAGGCCCGCACTCCGACCGCGGCGACCTGTGCTGCGGTCAGCGGTGTGGTGGGCAGCCCGGCGGCGTGCAGGGACCCGATCAGGGTGTGCAGGCGCCGGCCCACTTCCACTGCCATTTCGTCGGGGGTGGACTTCATTGCTGAGGTGGCCGCGACGAAGGTCACCGCGAGATAGGTGTCGGTGGCGAGGTCGGCGACGTCGAGGCGGTAGTGGTGCTCTGTGTCCAGCCACCGCCGGTGGGCGGTGTCGGTGCGCGGGAAGGTATCGGCGACGGCGGTGACCGCGACGACATCCCAGGCGTCGGCACCGAAGTCGATGCGGGTGAAGTCGCACAGCTGTTGCCAGTCGCGCAGCGTCGCGCCGGTCGCGGCGAGGATCACCGTGTAGTGGCCGGTGGCGTGTGCCCGGATCAGGCCGTAGTCGTGACCGCCGGCCGAGCGGTGCTCGGTGATCGACAGGACGGTGCTGATCTGGGGCAGCGTCGTCGCCGTGGTGGACAGGCGGGCGCGTGAGCGCTGGAGCAGCGAGGTCAGGGCCGGGAGCGTCGGCATCGCAGGGTGGTCCTTTCTGTCCTGGTCAGGCGGCGAGCTTGTCGGAGACGGTGCTCTCTTCGGAGAGCACGACACCGAAACCCAGTCCGGCGCAGAAGGTGACGAGTTGTTCGTCGCGGGCCGGT
Organism: Gordonia sp. Swx-4; assembly: GCF_030316175.1. Taxonomy (NCBI): domain Bacteria; kingdom Bacillati; phylum Actinomycetota; class Actinomycetes; order Mycobacteriales; family Gordoniaceae; genus Gordonia; species Gordonia sp. Swx-4. The sequence goes on along the minus strand of NZ_CP128199.1, from coordinate 2,656 downwards.
TCGAGTGGGGTGGCCGCTGAGAGGCCCAGATCGGTGACGAGGGTGTCGATCTTCTGGGTATCGGCGCCGATCGGGCAGGTGGCGGTCACGACCATCGACACCCGGGTCACGCCCGCACCGCGGGCCTGTTCCTGGCGGGCGCCTTCGGCGCTGTCCAGGCGCACCAATGCGCGTTCGGGCAGTTTGCCGACGTGGGTGCGCACAGCCTGGCGGGCATCGTTGTGGTCTTTGTTGACGATCGGGGCTTGGGCCGGGGTGTAGGGCTGGTAGACGAACGTGACTCGTTTGCGGGGCACGTCGCTGTGCGGGGACAGCAGATCAGCGAGCACGTTGGAATCGAACGGGGCCTCGGGTTCGTTGCGCATCGTCCACGACATCGACTGCGCCGCATCGTGAAGCAGGCGGCCGTGCTGGTCTGAGGCCGAGGTCGGTCCGCAGTCTTCCCACCGCAGGCGCATCGGTTCACCGCTCATCAGACCGATCTCGAGGTCGAGCTCGTCGGCCGGGGAGAAACTGCGGCGGGCGATCGCGCAGATTTCGCGTTCGAGCATCGGCCGCACCCGCAGACCGGCGGCGTGGCAGTAGTCCCGAATCCGTCCGAGACGGCGCGCCAACTCGTTGCCCATGTCGGTGGCGTCGCGTTTGCGGTGCATGGTGTCTGCACGCCAGGTCAATCCGATCCGGGCTTCCAGGCGCACTTCGGCGGTCGGTACCGCTTCGGTGGCTTCGATGATGATCTTGCGGGCCAGCGCCGGTGCTGTGTCCTTGAGCCGGGACCGCACGATTGTCGAGGCCCGCATCCCCGACTCGGGCAGAGTCTCCATGGTGATCGTCGCGGCCACGAAGTCCGGTGATTGGCCGAGGAAGGTGAGCATGTCGCCGAGGCGGGCGACCCACCGGTCGCGCACGGGTTGGTCATTCCACTCTCCGCCCTGGGGCCAGGTCCGCAGTACCAGGGTGTAGAAGTTCTTCGACGACAACTTGATCAGACCGAACGGTGCCGACCCGTCGCCGGGTGAGAAGTTGAACGTCTCGGCCGTGGCCAGCGGCCCCGGTAGTGGGGTGCCGTCGGGGATCATCGTGAACGGCCCGGACCGCAGCAGAGTTTCACCGGCACGGCGGGCCTTCGACACCGAGCGTGCACCCATGCCCAGCTCCCAGGCTGAGCGGCCCCGCAGCGACACCACCAGGGGCACAAACAGCACCGCCAGCGTGAACGGCAGCCCGAAGAACTTGATCACACCGGGCAGCGGCAGCATCAGGCCCACAACGGCGACGAACATGAACACCAGCAGCACCATCGTCGAGAACATGGTGAACCCGAACGCGCCGGAGGACCGGAACGCCGCGGCCGGGCGGTACAGCAATCGGCGGGTGCTCGCTTTGTTTGTCATGACAACCTCTTTCGACAGTCAGAGAGATGGGGTGGGCGGCTAGTGCGCCATGGCGTGTTCGTTCCAACCCGAGCGCATCGGCGGCGGACTACTCAGTGACGGGTCGGAGCTGGTGGATTCGACTTCGGATTCGACGCTGTCGGCGACGGTTTGCATGGCTGCCCTGGCGAGTCCGCCGGCCGATCCCATCGCGTCGCCCAGCCCGGAAGTTGGACCACCGCCGCCACCACCGCCGCCGGAGCTGGCCTGTCCGCCCTGGCCGCCGGAGAGGGCGGGTTGCGCGCTGGGCCACCACCGCCCGATGGCGGTGGTGAGGGTGCCGATGCCGTGGAGATACCGCCCGAGGGTCCACCGCCGCCGCGACCGGCGATCGAGGACATGCCGCCCGCGCTCGCACCGCCGCTGGCCCCGGCGGTCGCCCCGCCCGAGGCAGCCATGGCCGCGACCTTGCCCGCCGCGACGCCGGCACCGATGGCCGCGCCGGCTGCCGCGGCACCCGAGCCGCCGCCACCCATGCTCGCCACAGCAGGGGCAATCAGGCGCATCAGTGCGGGTAACACGAACGCGCACAACATCATCAGCACCATGCCGAGCACGACCTGTTGGGCGTTGTCTTTGGAGGCCCCGGCACGGAAAGCCACGAAGTAGGTCAGCGCGCCGACGGGTTTGAACAGCAGGAACGCCACCGACCAGGCCACGAGCCGCTGATAGCTCTGCGACCCGGGGCCGGTGCCGGAGAACGCCGCGGCCACCGGCAGCGCGGCGACGACCAGCAGCAGCATCGCCTCACGCACCACCAGCAACGCCAACTGCAAAAAGGCGCCGAGGAATCCGACGAGGGCGAAGATGCCGATGGCGGTGGTGCCCAGCGCGGAGTTGGTCAGCAGGTTGAGTTTGAGGAAGTTCTTGATGACGTCGCCGTTGCCGCCGCCTGCGGTCACTGATTCGCTGACCAGCCAGTTGGAGATGCCGTCGGCGATCTGCCCGCCGACGGTCAGTGCCAGCGGGATCGCGGCGGTGGCCATCGCCGAGCGGAAGATCAGTTTGAAGCCCTCCTCGGCGTCATCGGCCATGGAGCGTTTGCGGTCGATCATCATCCGCAGGCCGAAGAACATCAGCGAGAACGTCAGGCCCACGATCTGAATTTGCAGGGTGTGGTCGTGCACTTCCTGCATGAGGGAGGAACTGTTGTCCAACTGCGGGTTCGGCAGCTTGATCCACCACGCCAACGCCCACGTCAGGATCGTCTGGTAGCCCTCCAG
>NZ_CP128198.1:0-70053 GCF_030316175.1 Gordonia sp. Swx-4 | reverse complement strand
CGCAAGCGCCCCGTCGGGGTACGGCGCGCAAGCGCGCCTGAAGGGCGCCGCAAGCGGCGCCGTGGTGGCGTGCGTTTCGGTGTCCCGCTCCCCATCGGCCTACGGCCGATTGGATAGAAGGTGGTTGTGGTGCACCGTGTTTCATGTCGCCCAGTCTATCACGACTCCCGTCGGGCAACGGGCCAGGACGCCGCTGTGTCGGCCTGCGGCCGACCCTGCACCCACACCCGCCGACCGCCCTGCGGGCGCTCTCTAACTCCATATGAAAAATACTACCGCACAACCGAATTAAAATCCGTTGCCACACAACCGATTCCCTGCGGGAATCTGAGACCACCGCGACCGATACTCGCACATGCAACCAAAAGGCCGGCGCGCGCCCGTCATGTCAGAGGATCGGCGGTTTGCTATCGTTACCGTCGCGTTGCTCTGTTGCCACACCCAACGAGAGAGTGGACGCTACACAGGGGAGGGAGGGGACCCCCACCATTGCACCCCTCCCTCCCCTTCTGCCTGTCGGTGTCTGGGAGTCTGGGCCAGGCACCGTGGCAGGGGTAGCCGAGTTGGGCGCTCACCTGCCCCGCCACGGTGGCTGTCAGCGGCCCGCTAGACCCGGTCCCAATCGCTGATCGACGTCGATGTGAGCGAGAATGCGCCTTCGCTCAGCTTCTCCCGGATTGCCTCATCGTCGATGCGTTGCTCTAGGCAATAGCTCTCCTGCTCGTTGCGGGGGACATCAGACGCCAGCACCGACACCTGCACCGTCACCTCGACGGTGACCTCGAGGTCGTCGACGCGGCCCTGCCAGCCGAATTGATCGCAGAACTGCTCGAATTGGCTGCACAGGTCGTTGTCGTCGGCCCACTCGCACGCCGCCTCGTTGCGTGCCCGGTCTTCCCTCGCCAGCGTCGACGCCTCTTCGCGGGCGGTGTCCCGGTCCAGCTCGGCGCGTCGCAGCTCAGCTCGTAGACGTTCGTTCTCGGCCTCGATCCGCCGAACGTCGTCGGCGGGCACCCACGCCCCCGCGTCGGTGATCGGGTTCGGCAGATTCAACACGCCCTCACCGATCGACGGCCACACCTGCTCGGCGGCGTGCCCGTTGTGTCCGTGGCTGACTTCCATTGTCGTCATGCGACTTTCCTTCCCATGTCCCCGGCAGACCGTGTGTCTCGCCGGGTGGTCGTGGTCTCGCCGGTCACGTCGGTGACCGGCAGAACGGGGTGCCAGTGCCCGCACGGGGGCAGTACGGCGTCGCCCCGGTAGGCCTCGGCGGGCCCGTCGAAACAGCAGTGCCCCGCGTGGGGCACCGTGCCCACCCGCCAGCACACACACGCCGAAGGTGCGGCGTCAACGGCCCGCAGAGCGGGCGCGGCAGGGGCGGGCATCACTGCACCCCCGCCGGGGTCTCGACACCACCCAGACCGGTGATCGCGGCAGCGACGTCGGGAGCCTCGACCTCATCGGCGAACCACGAGGCCAGGCGCGCGACCTGCTCACCGTTGAGTGAGACGGTCTCCCCCGCATCGGTGGACGACGCGAACACCACCGGCCCCCAGATCACCGGCTGCCCGTGCAGAATCCCGTTGAGCACCGACGCCCACGCATTGACGGGCTGGGTGTAGGCGGCCTCGTCACCGACCCACATGTCGATGCCGCCGGGCAGGCGCACCACATCGACGTACCCGCCGACCCCGGCCTGCAACATGCTCAGCGTGTCCCCGCCCTCGGCGGTCACCTGTGACACCGCGCCCTCGGTATCGATCCGCACACCCGACACATCCGCAGTCCTCGTCATGACGGCCCCTCTCGGTAGGTGTCCGGCCCAGACCGTGTGTCTCACCGGAACTAACCCACACACTAACCGCACCCACCGACAACAATCCAACACCGCCACAACGCAATACACCGGGCCGACCTCATACCGGGGTCGGCCCGGTACAGCCGGTCGGGCCTGCCGGTACGGCGCGGCGCCGGCACCCCGATCGGTGGGTGTCGGCGCCGGACCACCGGGGTGGGTTACGCCGCGGCCGCGCCGGGTTCGGCGCCGGGCAACCGAACTGGCATCAGCAGATGCCGCACGCCGTCGAACTCGATGGTCATCGGCCGCGATGTCGGCGCGGTCGGTGACCACGTCAGCTCGACCTCACCCGGGGCGCACGCCAGCAGCGACGCCAGGTATTCCGGGTTGTAGCCGGCCACCACCCCGACCACGCGGTCGTCGACCTCGTGAGCGGCCACGTCGAAGGTCGTCGAGACCTGTCCGGTCTCGAGGTCGCCGGCCTCCACCCGCACACTGTCGGCCGCCATCGTGATCCGCACCGAGAACACCGACAGTTTCTTGAGCCGGCGCGCGAGATCCGGCGCGGCGATCCGCGCGCGCATCCGGTCATCGCCAGCGCCCGGGAGCAGGTTGCGCCACCGCGGGAACTGGGCATCGATCAGCCGAACCACGACGTCACTGTCCGGGCCGCTGATCCGGGCATGCCCGCCGTCGACGTACACACTCACCGACCCGTCGCGCTTGGCCACCCGCGCCGCAGCCGCGGCCAGTACCTTCACCGGCACCAACACCGGCGCCTCCAGCGTCACGGGGGCGGCCGTGGCCAACTCCGTTGCCGCCAGCCGGAACCGGTCAGTGCTCGCCAGCGACACCACCCCGGCATCGTCGGCGTCGATGTGCACACCGGTCAGCATCGGCAGCGTCACATCATCCCCGGCCGCCGGCGCCACCGCACCCACCGCCGTGGCGAACACCGCGGTATCGGCCACCAGCACCGCCGTCCCGCCGACCGTGGGCATCACCGGCACATCCTCACCCTTGGCGAACACCGCCACCGACGACCGCCCGTCGGGGCCGGCCACCACCAACCGGTCCCCGTCGCGCTCGAGCTCCACCACCCCGCGCCCCGCAGCCTTCACCGCGGCGGCGAGTTCACCGAAGTCCACCGTGGTCGCTTCCAGACCACCGGAGACCTGCGCGCGCACCACCACCCCGGCGTCGTAGTTGTAGTGGGTCAGCGTGCCCACCCCGCCGAGCGCGGCGATCGTCACCGTCCGCAACGGCGCCAACACACCGCGGCGCGCCGACAGCCCGGTCACGCGCTTCACATAGGCCAGATCCGCGGCCAACGAACGTCCATCCCACTGCGCAACAGTCATGACACTGTCCTCTCAGGAAATCCGGCCCAGACCGTGTGTCTCACCGGAACTAACCCACACACTAACCGCACCCACCGACAACAATCCAGCACCGCCACAACGCAATACACCGGGCCGACCTCATACCGGGGTCCTCCCGGTACCGCACTTCTCGACCTGCGATTTTGGGGAGGCGACACTCTGTCGCCTCCCCCAAAATCGCTTCAAAGTCCGCGCTAGCCGGTGGGCGGCCACCCGGCGGGGACCTGGGCGCGTAGCGCAGAGTCGATCGCCGCGCGCACGTCGCCGCGATCGGCCCAGTACTCACCGTCGAGGTAGCGGAAGATGCGTCGTGGGCAGTTGCCGACAACCTCGAACATCACATCGTTGATGGCATCGAGGTCGTTGTCGGCACCCAGGTAGCAGCGCTCCCCGTCGGCCAGCGCGAGTGTTTCGATCGCCGAGCACTCTTCGATGTCGACATGGATCGCTACCCACCCGTTGCTGCACATCACCTCATACAAGGTGCGCAACGCCGCCAACTCGGTATGGCGCTCAACAAGATTGCGCACCGTCAGATGCGACGACAACGCCACCCGCGCCCGCTCCCCCGCGTCGCTGAACACCACCGGGCACGCCGCCTGCTCATGTTCGATGATCACTGCGACTCACCTGCCCGCGTCACCTGGTAGCCCAGGGCGTCGGCGAGCATCACCATCAGGTCCTCACCGGACGGCAACGGCTGCCCGGCCATGCGATTGGTGACCGTGTCGCACACCGCATCATCCTGTCCACACTGGCATTTGACGTTGGACGGGTAGGTGTCGTGGGTCGAATCCAACGCGCAGCCGTCGATGGTGAGCGGGTCGATGACCCACCGGTCCTGCGAGGGGTGGCGCATCAGGTACACCGACACCGCTTCTTCGATGTAGTGCGCGCCCGGGTCCTCGCCGTCGCGGCGCGGGTACTTCGCATCAGCCACGACGCACCCCCTCAGCGGCGTCGCGCACCCGTTTGAGGTAGTCGACCTCGTCCATCTCCAGGGCCGTCAGCAGCCCTGTATCGCACGTCTCCGACGCCGCACTGATCTGCCCCGCCAACCGCTGATGGTCGGCCAGCGCCTCATTGAGGCGCAGCCAGGCCATGTCCTGGCCGTCTGCGCTGTCGGTGGCCGCCTCGTCGACCGATCGCCAGAACTCGGTAGCGCCCTCGGCCCAGTCGGTGAACGTCGGCACCGAGGACGGCGCGATATCGACGAGATACGCCGCGACCCACTCGATGGTCTCGCTGGTCCAGTCACCCTGCGCGCCGAGGGTGACCATCATGCCCGCGCAGGCGAGCTGCGCGGCGCGGGCGGGGATCTGATCCGCGATCTCGCCCGCCGTCACCGTTGGCGGGGCGTCAGGGTCGTCGATCACTGCCAGGCTGCTCTGCGCCTCGGTGGGGGCCTCGGGGAACGCCTCGGCCCCACGCTCACATACGACGACATCACCACCCCGACTGCCTTCCTCGATGTTGTGTCCGGTGGCGACGTCCTGCGCGCGATCGGCATCGGCAGCCCGGACGCGGTAGCGGGTCGTGGTCGTCTCGGTGACCTCGACGGTGAACACCGGCAGCGCCTGGAAGGTCTCGGGGGCGCTCATGCGGCGGCCTCGCCGTCGGTGCTGGCCGGGTTGGTGTCGGCGTAGACGCACGTGACCTCGACGCCGTGATGCTGTCCGCAGCACCCGGTGACCTCCAGGACCCGGTCGGGGCGGCTGATGTGGCGGCGGGCGTAGGTTTCGGCCTCGTCTAGCGCGTCGGCGCTGATCGCCTCGTAATGGGCGCGCATGTCGGTGACGCCGTCGACCTCGGGCAGCCCGGCGGCATCCCACATCCGCGCGTACAGCCCGAACCCGTCATGGCTCAGCGGCGCCCGCAGGCTCGCTTCCCGCAGACCCAAGCACACCTCGACCGCCGTACCGGGGCGGGTGTCCTGCTCTTGGCCGACCCGATCGAGTAGTTCCCGGGCATAGGCCCGGTACACCGGTTCCACACTCAACCGCTCCAGCAACTCGACCGGTGGCCGGATCAGTGAGAACGAATGGAACAGCGCATCTGCGCGAGCGGGCCAGCGCCGTTGCGCCGCCGCGATCTCATCCTCGGCCCACTCGATCGAGGCGAACACATCCGCTAACGAATCTCGGACCTCTGCGAACAACTCGGCAACATCCATCGCCACAACACCCCTTCGGGAATCGCCCGGCAGACCGTGTGTCTCACCGGAACTGACCCACACACTAGCGGCCCCCACCGACAACAATCCAGCACCGCCACAACGCAATACACCGGGCCGACCTCATACCGGGGTCCGCCCGGTATGAGGTCGGGCGCCGGCACCCTTTCTGAGTGCCGGCGCCCCCGGGCAGTGGGGAGGCCCGTCGGACAGAACGGTCAGGCGGGCAGGGCGGCCACCGCGTCGACCTCCACCGGGGCGCCGAGCAGGGCGAGCATGTCGGCGCTGGTCTGGAGCATCGGCCACAGCACACTCGGGTGGGCGCCTGCCCGCAGCGCCTCATCGAGCAGCCGCGCCAATGCCCAATCTGGATCCGCGGCGAGTGCCTGATCCAGTGCGATACCGCTCATCGCGCCCTGACCGGCGACGTAGTACAGGTGCGCGAGCATCGTCGCCGCACTCGCCCGTACGACGCCTGTGCTGTGGCGGGCGATGTGCTGCCACAGATTCGCCGCGGTGTGGCGGTGAGCGGTCGTGCCCGCCAGCGCCAGCAACGCATCGCGAATGTCGAGGTCGCACAACGCGCGCCCGACCGCGGCCGCCGTCGCACAGTCCACCGGGCCGTCCAGGGCGCCCATCACCGTGGCGACCGCCGCGACCGGATCGGTCTCGGTGTGGCCGTGGGCGTCGAACTCGTAGCCGCCACACGCGCAGCCGTCCGGACTGAGGTCGGCGCCGACCCGGTCGCGGCTGGCGGCCACCGTTCGGCCCTGCTCGACCGCGGCGCGGGTGGCTGTCGGCGAGGTGAACGGATCGCCCAGCACCTCATCGGAGTCCGCGCCGTCGCGGGCCTGCTCTCCCCACACCGTGCGCCACCGCTGGCCCTCAGTCATCGTCTCGATCACGTAGCCCGCGTGCAGCCCGCCGCACCCGGCGAGGATGTCGTGCATCCGATGCGCGAACTCCCGGTGCGCGGCGTCGCCGCGGCACAGCCGGTCATCCACGATCACCGCGGCCACCGTGGTCACGCCGTAGCTGGCGATGATCGCCGCCAGGTCCCGCAGCGTCGCATACATGTGCTCGTGCGCGCTGCCATCGGCGCGCCGCGCGAAGTCGTGACGCATCGTCGCCACCACACGCTCACCGCCCTCGGTGAACGCCAGGATCACCAGCGAGCGGTGCGGCACGAAACCCAGCAGACCCGGCACCGCCGTCAGCACCGCTGCCACCGACTGCGGCACTCGACTCGACATGCACTCACCCATCGAAATCACTCCCTCGAATCAGTCCGGCCCAGACCGTGTGTCTCACCGGAACTAACCCGCACACTACCCATGCCCACCGACAGTTTCCTGCTGTGCCACAAGGCCATACATCGGTCCGACCTCATACCCGGGGTCGGCCCGATGCCGGGCGCAGGTGGTCGTCGGTCCCGACCAACCCGCACCCGGCCTGGGGGCGTGCGATCAGAGATTCAGCGGCACGTCTCCTGTCGGGTCGTCGCGCTCGCGGTCGGTGCGTAGGTCGATCACATCGGTGTGGACCACGCTGGTGTAGTCACGGCCCAACTGGCGCAGTGCGGTCACCAACGACACGTGGGCTTCCTGCGCAGTGTCGAAGGCGATCGGCCACCCACCGTCCTCGGTGAAGGCCGGCGCTCCGTCGATCACCGCGTAGTAGCCGTTGTCGCCGTACTCGATCCAGCCGCCCAGCCGCCCGATCGGGTTCCGCCTGGCCCAGTCCTGCGTCACCTGGCTGTACTGGCCCAGCTCGAGCTGCCACCCATGCCGTGCCGGGTGCGGCCGGATGCTCAACGCCCCGTAGTAGGCGCCGTCGATGACCAGATACACGTAGGTCTCGAAGCCGTCGAGGGCCAGGCGCAGCCTCTCATCGTCTTCGCCGTCGCTGGACAGTTCCAGCACGGCGTGTGCGGGCGTCCGTGGCTGTTGTGGTGTCGTCGTCACTTGCCTGCCCCTTTCAGCAGATCCGGAATCCGCCGCAGGCGGCGAGGAACTCGGCGAACTCGGCCACGTTCTCGGCGCTGAACGGATAGCTCGCGTCCATCGGTGGGTGGGTTCCGACGCCGTTGCACGCGTTGCATCCGCCCCGCCCGGTCTCTGGGTCGCGCGGGCGGTCCAGACCCATCTGCACCCCGACCTCATCGGTACGTACCCCGGTGCCCGCGCACCACCGGCAGGTTTCATCCGGCAACGCTGCCAAGCGGGCGGTGTGGGCCTGTTCGTACTCGGCCACCGCCCCCGCAGCCAGATCGGCACGCAACCGCCCCGCCAGCTCGATCGAGGTCTGCTCGTCGAGCCCGTCACCGTCGTTGGACTGCCAGTACTTACACCCCGCAGCCAGCTCGGGATACCGCTCGCACACGAACTCCGCCAACGGCCGCCACCACCACACGTTGTTACGGAAGTACTCACCCACCGGCGCGCTCGGCGCCCGACCAAACACATCCATCCCCATGCGGGACTCCCTCAATGTTGCCCGACAGCCCTGCTGGCTCATCGGAACTAACCCACACACTAGACCACCCTGCCGACACGAAACATGTTCCTGCACAACCCAATAACCGGCCTAACCTCATACCGGGGCCGCCCCGGTATGTCAGCTGTACTGCTTGAGTCGCGGCAGTGCTTCGACGAGCCGGGTGTAGATATCGGGCCAGCCGGCGGCGAGACGGGCGATGTGACCGTTGTCCAGGCGAGAGGGGTCGATCATGGCGTTGACCCGGGCAGTGTGGGTGTCAGCGCCCAGGGACGCGAGTTTGGCGTAGAGCGGGTTCAGCGGGATGTTGCGGGCGGCGCTGTATTGCCACACCTGCTCGGTGCTCCAGTTCCAGATCGGCCCGAAGCTGGTGGTGCCGTCGCCGCGGCGCACCATCCCTTGAGGACTGTCGTCGCCGTTGCGGGCGGCCTGGGTGCGGTAGAGGTGGCGGCGGCCGACGGATTCGTCGGCGCGCACACCCCACAGGTTTGCCGGCCCGAACACCGCGCGCGCCCGGTCAGCGGGGTCGGTGATCATCGCCTGGCGCATGTCGACCTCGAGGTGCCGCGTCGGTGCTGTGGGGTCGAAGTCACCGGCCGCGATGAGCAGGGTCAGCAGGTCGGGTTCAGTCGGCACCACGTTCACGTCCAGACTCCACGCGGCGGCGAGATCGGCCAGGTAGGCGCGGGTTTCGGGGAAGTCCAAACCACAGTCGTAGAACACCACCGGCACTTCTGGGTCGACGCGGCGGGCCAGATCGACCACGACGGTGCTGTCTTTGCCGCCCGACCAGGCCACCCACATCCCGCCGTGGTCGTCGCGGTAGTCGGCGATCTGGGCGAGCACCGTAGCCGGGTCGAGGCGCCGGCCGCGCACCGCACGCAGTGTCGTGAGGTTCAGACCTGGGTCAGGGGCATCGAGCATCGGCATTGCTGCCCCTGCGTCACCGCGTGCGGTGGCCGGAGGTGATGGTTGGCACTTCGGGGGTTTCGTTATCGGCGGTGGGATCGCCGGGCTCGACCGAACGGAAGGTGTTGATGCCGAAGCGGATGTCGTCGTGGACGCGGATCGGGTCGACCCAACGGCCACGGCCGCCGGTCTCCCCTTTCTTCTTCCGCGGCGGAATCGGCGGAAGGTCTTTGGGTGGGCGGGTAGCAGACATGTCTAGGGCTCCTTGGTCTCTCGGGCCGCTGCGCGCGCGGCAGCGGCGGCTCTGCGGTCGGAAAACAGCCGGCGGCCGGTGACCGGTGGTTGGTAGTCGGGATCGCGCGGGGTGTCGCGCAACTGCACCACCAGGGTGGAATCGTGACCACCGGGGCGGGCGTAGTCGGCGTGCTCATCTATGCCGGCCACCCTCATTCCCAGGCCTCGGGGCAGCAGATGGCTGGTGTCATCGACGCTGTCCGACCGGCCGAGATACATGCCACGGGAGGTTTCGATCTCCAACACCACCGTCGACGCACCTGAGCCCTCAGCGCGGCGGCGTTCAGCCACCGCGGCGGCCTCGTGCAAGGTGTGGGTGGCCATCGTGTACTGGTCGAAAGAGATCCGCGCCCCAGGCTGCAATGTCGCCGGCACATCACGCCTGCGGGTCACCGGAGTGTCGGTAGGCAACTCGACGACCGCGTACACCACATGCCCACGCCCACTGTCGCGTTCGTAGCTCTGAATCAACCGGTCCAGGCGCTGCACCGACCGACGATCCCGCTCGTCGAGCTCCTGGGCGTCACCCGTTGCTTCCCGTAAAGACGAGTTCAGATGCCGCCACCGTGCAGGATCTCCGGTGGCCCACTGCAACTCCTTCACCTGCGTGCGGGCCGCGCCTTCCAGCACTCGCCGCTTGGCCGCCGAACGGTCCTTGCGTTGTCGTGACGAAAGGTCACCGCGAAATTCCCCTCGGGCGGGCAGCTGCCGGCGTTTGCGGTTGTCGTCGACCGCCGAGGTGTCCCGAGGGAACGCGCGATCGCGATCGCGGGCCGCGCGGTTGCGGGAAGTGTCGTCCTCGAGAACCCGGTCGGCCAACTCGGCGCCGATGCGGGTCTGTTCCATCGCGTCGTAGAACTTCTCGGCAACCAGCCCGGCGGACTTGATCGCCGCATCGTCGACCGGCCCGGCCTCGAGGTCGATCACCCCATGCCCGGTGTAAGCCGTTCGCGTGGAACTCATGATGTTCAGCCTGGCAGAAACACCAGCCGCGCGCCGTCAACCGCAGCAGCGGCGCGTGCCGCGCACACCTGGTGGGTGGGCAACGGTAGCTGCTCACGCGCCGGCCACTGCCTCTCCATCTGCTCCTCGGTCGCGCATACCCACACGATCGGATCGTCGACGTCGACGTCGTCGGCGAGTTCGTCGATGTGCGCTCTCACAGCTTCGGTGATCTCACGCAGCTCGGCCAGCACCCCCGGAGGTGTTGGCCGGGCGCCGCTCAGCCAGTACTGGGCCAAGCGCCGGGGCACGTCGAACCACTTGTGCACCTGGCCAAGTCCCATACCGCACGCGGCGGTGACACACACCGTCCAGCCATCACGGGCCTCGCCGTCGGCCTCTCGTACCACCACACGGGTGTCGGGGACAGCGATCGCCGCGCGGCCGGCGCACACCCGGTGCACACTGGCCAAACTCATCCGTCCCGCAGTCGCGGCGACGACGTCGAGGTCCTCGGCGAACGTCTCGATCTGGCCTGTCTGGGAGGCGTGCTCGATCAGTCGGACCGTTTCCGCGGCCGCGGCCGCGGTGAGCTCCTCGAGCAGCTCGGCGACGCCGGCAGCGATCGGGCTCCGGCGTTCTTCCCAGGCGGCCACTGCGCCGGCATCGAGGTCCAGCAGCCGTTCGACCTCGATCTCGCGCACCCCGACCGACAGTCGGGCACACCGCACTTGTGCGGCATCAACATCATGAATCGTCATCAGCGCCATCCTCGCGCATCTCCTTGGGTTCCTTGGGCAGACCTGACGTCTCACCCGCTGATGTTGTGGAGTGTACGCCCTCCGCTGTTGGTGGCGTCTCCTGATTTTCCTGCTCTGCCGGGGCACTGGGCCGACGAGTGAGTGGTGTTGACCACTCTTGCCGTGTGCGCCCGTCCGCGATTTCGAGGGTGATCCCGGTCAGTTCCTTGAGGGCCGCGGTGGTGTCGGTGATGATGACGTCCAGGGTGGTAGCGACGGCTTTGATGATCTCCCCGGCCGCCGCGGTGGTGTCCTCGGTCTTTCCGTCGCTGATGGTGTGGCGGACGCCCCGCGCGCGATGTACGCGCCCGTAGAACTCTCCCGTCGTCTCTTTGTAGAGGTCAACGATGTTGCCGGACTGGGCATCGACGCCGCTCACTGACTCGTGTTCTTTACGCCAGCGATGAAAGTTTTCGCCGCGAATGTCCCACGCGGTTTGCCACGCCGACGACGACAGCAGCTCGTCGAGAGCCTCAAGGGAGCGGGCGTGCACCCGTGGGATCGTCGATTGCAGCGCCGCGAGGTTCCGCGCGTTCAGCGACAACCATGCGTCTTCGTCGTCGGTAGCAAAGGGCACGTAGCTCGGACCCAGCAACGCGAACCTGCGGATCTTGCCGAACGACTCGGAAGTCTCAGGGTCGGTGCGGGCGACTCGCGCGACGAGATTGATCAGGCGGTGTCCTACCGCGATCGCGGTGTCGATGGCGGTGTCGGCGAGGTACCGCTGCGCGACTGCCATACCTTCATAATCGGGGTCGTCGGCGATCACCTTCTTGTGCCACTCGGCTTCCACATACGCTGCGCTGCTGAGCATCAACGACTCCGCCGCCGAACCTGCTAGCGCGCAGGTCTCGCGCCACTGGCTCGTCTTTCGCTCGGCAAACCAGTCGGGGTCCATGATGTCGGCCCGACTGTATTTCCACGCCCGGTCGCAGACGCGGTGGACGTCGGCGATACCCAGCTCCTCGATACTGGGACGTCCACTCACGTCCGCGTGGGCACCCAGATGCAGTAGCCGCCGCCAGGCCACATCTTCGACGGCGTCGGGCGCCTCAGGGGGTCGCTCAGTCTCGGTGGAACTCGGCGCTTCGGAGGCATCCTCGGCGGCGTGCGCGGTCGGAAGTTTCCACCACCGCAGGGCCAACTGCTTGATCACTTCGATCTTGCTGGCCGCCTTGCTCCAGACAGCACCGAGACGGCCCCTGCCGATGTCGGTCATCCAGTCCTCCTGTGGGGCAGCCCCCGCTTGGTCACGAAAGTCGTTGTGCTGGAACCAGCCGGGTCGTCCAGCGAGGCTTAGCGCCATCTTCGCGCATCTCTCTCCTCGGTCTCGTCGGGCAGACCTGCTGTCTCGCCCTCTACGCATTTCTCAGTGTAGAGCGTCGCGACCCAAATGGGGTCCACTGCCCGCCGGTCCGGCTGCGCCCCCAGTCAACTGGGGCACACCGTTATACGTCGGCGGCTGCCGCCCGCCATAGCGCGGCCACTCCCGCCCACGGGCCCGCAGTCCGGCGGGTATGGGCTGAGGACGAACTCACACTGTAGGGCGGGTATCGGTCAAAAGAGTCGTGCCGGCCAAGCCATACGCGCGAGTCAGCATCGTAGTGACATTCCACGATCATCCCCACTTCGTCGGCCTGCGCCCGCCACGACGTTGGAGGCTCTCCCGGATCGCCCTGATCGATGTCGACGATGATCGGTGAGCCACTGTCGCCGGACACCGTCATTCGATCGGGGATGCTGCCTTCGCGCAGCGACTCGCTGTCGGTGTCGACAACCATCCCGGACATGCCGGTGAGGGCGTCAAGGAACCACCGGAAGGCCTCGTAGGGATCGGAGAACCGTTGGCCGGCGGGTTCGGCATCGGCAGTGTCGGATTGACGCACCGTTGCCACTGTCCGGTCCTGGTCGAGTTCAGCGACACAGGGCACCGAGATGACAACGTCGCTCACCCAACCGCTATCCATGACGGTCACTCCACTGTTGTCGAGGTGGTAGCCCTCGATATCCAAGTCGCACAGTACGAGCAGGGTGAAGGTGACGAACACGGTGTGGTTACCGCTCTCTGCGTCGTGGTCGACGTCATCGACCGCAACGTCTCGCACACCCACGATCTGCGCACCCGGCACGAGTTCGACTCCGGTGACATCCTCCATGCCGTCACGATGGCCGAAGTCGTCCTCTTCAAGGACCCCCGCCACCGAGATGTCGGAGATGATCGACGCCCACAGAGGCAATGCTGGCCCGTCATGGAAGTCGCCGACGGTGTCGGAGTCCATGGTCAGTGTCGCGAAGTGTGTGGCCAACGCCAGCCGGACCGCCCTTCCGGCAGGCTTCGCCCGGGCGACATGGTCGAACAGCGCCTTTTCTGACGGGCCGCACACGCGCACACCGTAGTCCTTGGTGTCGTCAGCATCAGCTACGCGAATCTTCAACTCGTGCAGTGTCTTCTCTACGTCGGAGCGGTTGTCGGTGAAGAACACCAAACCGTAGGGAGGGTCCTGGCTCGCGTGCGAGACCGCGTCTCGCACCCATGATGAATCCACGCCACCGGTTCGGACGTCGCTCTTTTTCGTGCCAGGTCCAGTGCCCAGGACCTGGTCCCGCAAACCTGCAATCGCGTTGTCCCCCAGCATCGGAACAATGACAACGTTCGAGATACTGCCAATCCGGGCGTGCAGGCGTTGCGAGATGTCCTCTGCGATTCTGCCTGTGTCACCCGCAAAATCCCGCCACGGGGAGGTTACTTCAGCACCGTCATCAACCCCGGCCTTGCACAGCGCCTTCGCCTGTGCTGCGTGGCTGACAGCGGACTGTACTTCGTGGGCAGCCCATTCCCACACGACCTGCGTGGGCACCCACAGCGGGATGGAATGTGTCGCCAGCCGGTCGGCCAGGCCAACGAGCTTGTCGATGCTCAGTCGGCCCCCACCCATCACGCAGGTATCGACGACGACCGCTTCGATCGACCCCTGCACCTATCACCACCACCTTCGATTGCCGGACCCCGTGGGCGGAAAGTCCGAATCGCGGCGACCGTGGAGTGGTTGCGGCGGGCCGCCCGCTCACCGATCTGCCGAGGTGAAAGTCTATCTCAATCGCTAGTCCGACTCGGTTCAATCACGCCCGGAACAGCCCTCATCGTGCAGGCAGGTAGGCGGCGTTCGCGTGGCGGCTGGGGTGGGTGTACGGGGCACGGACCGCGATGCGGGAACGCCCACCGTGAGTGATCTGGGAGTGGTCAGCGAGGCATGCTGCCGGGGTGCTGCGGCCGAGGACGCCGGGGTGGTGTTCGTGGCCGGCGGACCAAACATCGTCGCTGGGTGTGGCCTCGACAGACCAGGCGGCAACGCGGCCCTCGCCGCTGGTGCGGTACTTGCCGATCTCGGTGACCTCGCCGAGCAGTTCGGCGATCCTGTCGGGGTCGCCGACGGCCCGCCACGTCGCGGTCGCCGTGACGGCCGCGACGGCGGGGATCAGCCGTTTGCGGTAGTGCCCGCGCGTATCCGACACGGTGGAGGGCACCGAGGGTGAGAGGCGTTGCAGATCAACGTGATCAGTGCGGCTCGACCTCATCCGCGGCTCCGGCTGTGGAGTGGCGGGCATGGTATGGGCGAAGGTGCACATCCAGTGCCACGGCTGGCCGGCCTCGCAGCGGGCCAGGGGCAGCTCCAGGTCTTCCGGAACCGCGAGGGGGTCGTAGGTGAGGACCTCGCCCCGACCGGCGGCCACGGCTTTGCGGCGGTGCCAGAGCACCGAGGCCAACAGACCATCGAGGCTGATCCCCCACGGGGCGCCGAAGCACACCCCGTGCGGCAGTTCGGCAGTCACTCGTAGCGGTATCCTCACGCTTTCACCGCTCGCGGTCTCGTGCTGAGGTGCTGCACATGACGAGCGGGCAGTCGGTTGGCGAAGTGCAACCCCACGCCGAGGGCGTTGCGGTCAGCACGAATCCATCTCCACACCCACCCAGGATGCCAACGCACGTCGGGTCAGTCGAGCACACCACGGAGGTGAGCCTCATCGTCGACCTCCAGGCCCAGATCGGCGCCAGATAGACTTCCCGCAGCCTGCTGGATATGTCTCTTTTTGCGAGGGGTTACGAGAGTGATTGCGGTTGATGCCCAGGTCCAAGAGGTATGGAACCCGGAAACCAGAGCGCTCGCCACCGAGGCATGGCAGTGCTACAACAGCGGCGCTTTACGCGCGAGCATCACCATCACGTGGACAGCCGTGACCACCGATCTCATCGCCAAGATCGGGTCCCTGGCAGACGACGGCGACAGAGACGCCATCGATCTTCGAGAGGAGATTGAAGAGGCTCAAGCCCACGGCCTAACCCCTCAGGGCACCATCGCGATGCAGAAGGTCGAGAACAAGCTACTCGATAGTGCTCAGCTCCTAGAACTGATCGACAGCGTGGATAAACGTGCGCTGGAACGCATCCGTGAAGACCGAAACATGTGCGTGCATCCATCGCTTCGCTCTCTCGATGCGCCATACCAACCCCTGCCTGACGTAGCTCGCGCGAACCTTTCGGTTGCACTCGACGCATTACTTATCCACCCACCAACGCAGGGAAAGAAGATCCTTGACGTCTTCAAGGATTACACCTGCGATCCGGGATTCACGGCGACTACTCCGACCCATATCCAGCGCCTGTTCTACGACCGTGTGCGCGCAAACACCCGACGCAATATTGCTTCCCTCGCAGCCAAACATGCTGTTGGCGAACTAGATGTCGGCGGGAGGTTATCTGTGAGCGCATACGCCGATCGATGTGCTCATGTCCTGGCCGCAATCGCGGAGCGCGATCGGGTACTTGTTCGCGAAGCGATGCAGAGGTGCCAAGATCGATACCGCCAGGCCGACACTGATACACAACGCCGAGCCCTCAGCAGACTCGGCGACAAGGACTACTTCTGGACGATGCTCGATGACTCGCTAGTTGCACACGTCGGCGGGCTGGTTCCGCAGGTCCCTGCCGATCCATACGAGGCACTCGATCCAACTACGGTCGCCGTCCTGTCGTTGGTGGGCAACACTGTCGCGCGCGAGCATCTGCCCCAGCTTGAGCAGCGTTTTGAGCAGTTGGACTTTCCGCACAGATCGTCAGTGATGTCGGATCGCCCCTCGGCGTACTTCGTACCCCATATCCCCGCCCTACTCCGAACCGCTTACAACTTCAGGGTAGGCGAGCGCGCCGGTGAGGTTCTTCGAATCCACTCGCAGTACCTCACGGTCCCCGCTCTGCAACAGTCGCTTTCGGCGTGGTCGGCGAACGTGGATTGCCGGATGGCAGCGGACATGCCACCGAAGGCCGTTTCACTGCTAACAGAAACTACCCACCTCGGATCAGGTCGAATTGAACACTTTCGCAGGTTCCTGGGTGATGTCCGCGCAGCGTGGAAACCCGGAGATGGCGAGTTCTATCTCTATAACGACCTCGAGACGGCACTGAATAGATCACCCTGACATCACCAGTGACCATCCGCGCAGCCTTGCCTCGCGCCTATCTAAGTCAGGTCGTTAAGTGCGGCGATCGCGTCGTCACGGCTCGCGGCAACCATGGCCCGCCAGTCGACGTCGCTGGGGGTTGCGCCGGCGGTGATGGTCTGGCTGAGGGTGGCATGGATGCGGCCGTGGCCGGCGGCGGTGCGGCCGCCGAGGTGGCCGTGGGTGGCGAAGTGCTCGAGGATGTCGGCCTGCAGGGCGTACTCAACCGGTGTGGCGTGGGTGAGGCGGATCTGTCCGGACAGGCGGGTGCCGGCGATGAGGGTTTCGGTGTCGAGGCGGATCGGGCTGAACCCCTCGCCGGTCTCACCGTCGGTGGTGGGGTTGGTGGCGGGCAGGTCGTTGCTGTGGCTGGTGGATTCCTGCCCGAGGATGGTGTGCACCGACGCTGGTACCGCAGCATCCGGTGGTGCTGTGGGGAGCAGGTGCAGGGTGTCAGCGGTGACCGGAACGACTTTGGACACCACCAGTTTTCCCGACATGACTCGTGCGTTGGCGGCGCCGCCGAACAGCCCGATCAGCGGCACCAGCGTCTTCAACTCGCGCTCGTGTTCGGGGGTCATCTCGCGGGTGGATTTGCGCAGGAAGCCGCCGTTGCGCAGCAGGTGCGCGGCCGCCGGCGTCAACTGGCCCGCGTAGTCGAGGACCTCGGCGAGCAGGGTTTCGCCGGTGCGGCGCAGGATGCCGCGCCAGGCGTTGCCGGAGATGATCGGCACCACCGCCACCTCCCCGGTCGGGGTCAGGACTTTCTCGCGGCGGAACAGGCTCTCGATCGAGGTGGCGTTGCGGGTGTCGTCGCGATGCACGATCGAGGTTCGGGCGGTGATGTCGAGGTCGAACACCGCACTAATCAGGTTCTCCCCCATCACTTCTCCCCTCCACCCGCGGATTCGGTAGCCGCGCGGCGATTGTCGGCGACGGTTTCGGCGATGATCCGGACCCGCAGGATCAGGGCGGGGAGCTGGTCGCGGAGCAGGGTGAGCACCGGCGCCGAGGGTTCGGTGAGCAGCTGCGCGACCTCGAGGCGCCGGGCTCGGTCGGTGACCGTGATGGGGAGTGCTTGAGCGAGTAGGGACCACCAGGTGGCCAGGCTGTCGGCGCGGTAGGTCGCCGCCCGCACGCGGGCCGGCAGCAGCTCGTCCCAGTAGCGGTGGCGGTGATCGCCGATCCAGGAGTCCCAGTCCAGGTCGTAGTGCACCAGCAGCAGCAATCGTTCCGCGGTGATGGCGGCCGGGTCAGACAGCGCGGGGAGGTCCGGGACCGCGGCCCGCCATCGCATGGTCGGCGTCGACCCCTCGTCGGTGGCGCTCACCCTGCCCGCCTCGTCGCCGTGGCCGGCGCCGTACCGCTCGGTGTGGACAGGGCGATCGCGGCGTCCCACCACGCACCGGGGTGGGTGCGCCACACCGTCAGAGCGTCCCAGGCGGTGAGCAGCTGGGGCCACTGGTCGGCCGGCACGGCGCGCATGACTGTCATCGGTGGGACGGGGTCGGTGAGCATGGCCGCACGTACCCCGGGCAGGGTGCGTAGCCATCGCAGAGCGGTCAACAGCGCCACCGCGGCATCATCCCACCGAATCGCCGTGTCGTCGGTGCAGACATGCCCCCACCGTGCGGTCGGGAGGATGTGGCGGCGACCACGGACAGGCACCACCACCATCCGGTCGACCGGTAGGGGGCCCGCGGTCAGCAACTCCCCCAACTCGGTGCGCTCAACGATGGTGCGGGCCGGCCGTCGTTGGTTGACGACGTACACGGTGCGGCGTAGTTCGGCTGTGCTGTAGGCCCATCCGCACGCCGCGCACAACCAGTCCCCCCCATACACCCAGGATTCGGCGTCGGTGAACTTGCGGGAGACCACCGACAGCGCGGCCACCAGCGGCAGGTCGGTGGCCCCGCAGCAACAGCACCACTCCCCCGGGCCGGGTAGTTCGGCCGTGGGTGGGATCGGCCGGCCGGCGGCGGTCCAGGCCACGAGTGCAGGAGACCCGGCAGCCGAACAGGTCTGGGACCTCCCCGGCCGCCGGGCCTGTCGGGAACGCGATACTGCGGGCGAACCTGATATGTGAGAAGTGCTGTCGAGTCTACCCATTCAGATGTCTGTGGCGGTCTCGATGTCGAGGGAGTCGTCGGTGTCGATGTCGACGTCGCTGCCGTCGTCGTGGAGGGCGATCAGACGCACGGTGGTGGTGCGTTCGGTGAGGGTGAATGCCTCGGTCTCGCCGTAGACACCGTGGTGGCGGGCGGTGATGCGCACGAATCCCGCGCCCGTGGCGGTGTCGGTGAGCATGTGGATCGCGGTGACGTGAGCAGGTTCGGGACCGTCGAGGAGGATGTCGCCGACGGTCAGTTCATCGGCGCGCCGCTCGAGCGCAGCGGGAAGTGGCGCCTGCTGCCCGCCAACGGTCCTCGGTGATCCTGCCAACGCCGTGCCCAGCGTAGCCGCTGGCTTGTGGTGGGTGAGGTCTCTACTCGAGTCCGCACGTGGCCCGACGTTATCCATTAGCGTTGCCACGCTTCGGGCGTCGGTACTGATCGACCAGCGTCGCCGGTAGATAGCCGGTGGCATCGACAGTGCGGTAGTCCAGCCGCCCACTCATGGCCCGGTTCTCCGCGGGGCCGCTGTGCGGGCCGTGCCAGATGGTCGCCGCGATGACCGTGGCCATCGCCAGCCACGGCGCCGTCGCAGAGAACTGGACGACCACCTCGGCAGACATCGCAGTGTGCGACACATTTCCTGCTGCGGCCCCAGCCGTACGTAGATCGGCGAATCCGCCCGACAGCCACCGGGTAACGGCGGGAACACCGTGAGCCGACGCCACCACCGACAGTCCGGTACCGGCCCCGGCCACCCCGACGGCGGCCACCCCGATCGGTCGCGGACACTGCCCGCGCACGGTCTCGATCAGCCACACCACCGCATACGACGCTGTGGTCGTGGCCACCGCCAACAGCACGCCCAACACCAGCAGCGCGGCGACAAGGTTGCCGATCGCGATCAGCACCGGGCCGACGGGCGGGGCCCCGATCTGTGTCAGTGCGTAGAGCCCCACCATCGATATCGCCGCGCACACCGCTCCGTGAAGTGCCGCAATACCCCAGTGCCGAATCCACCGGAGCCGCACCTGCGTGTGGACGGGCTCATCGACGTCGTGGTCGGCAAGGCGGAACCACCACGAGCGCGGACCCCATGCACCGTTGGCGGGGGTCACCGTGCAGCTCCGACGGCTGCGTGTTGCGTGTCTGTGGTGTGGTCGCGGTGAACCATCCATCGATGCGACAAAGTTACTGTGGCGTCGGGGGCGTCGTCGAACCGCACACCGAACAGATACTCGGTCAGCTCCTCGACACAGCTGGGCAGAGCCTGTCCGCCTGTGTGTTGGCGGCGATAGTCGTATTCCGGTTCGGTGAGTGTGCGTCGCATGACCACGACCTCGGCGCGATCGTTGACCACCACACCGGTACGACCGGCCCACTCAGGCGGGATCGGGTTGCCGTCCGGATCGCGGCTGGGCACGACGAAACAGTCCGCGTTCTTCCAAGACCGGATGGCCACAAACACCTGCGTGGGCTCAAAGTTGCCGATGACTGTACTCAGCCCGGCAAGGACGCCCCCGACATCTGTGACCGGTTCAGATCGACCAGTGCGGTTGTGCTGCATCGCCGTTCCTTCCTTTGGTTTATCGATGTGTCTGCCAGGTATGTGCCGGCGAGCCCGGTTGGACGTGGGTGCGTTGGTTGAGGGTGCGTAGTGTGCGATCGGACCCAACCAGTCCAATGCCGATGCTGGTGGCGATCGCGGCCACCAGCACCACCGCGAGGGGAGCGATCGCGTGCTGCCACAACGGTTCCCCAGTAGCGGTGTACACCGTGGCCATCGCGACGCCGGTGAGTAGCACCACCATCCACCGGTAGTAGGTGCGCGGTGGTTCGACGGTGGCCATCAGCCCCAGGAGCAGGCCGGCCGCGGCGGCGACCCCGGCCACCGACCAGCCGACCGCTTCACCGACAGGTAGCGGGAGACGGGACCAGTCGCTGGTGGGGTCGATCTGGGCGAGTACGGAGTTGGCGCAGTACACCGCGAGCCAGACGGTCAGCGCGACCGCTACCGCGGTGACCGCGACCCCGGCGGCGAAACTGCCCGGGTGTCCGACGAACAAGCCCAGCCGCGCTGGTTCCGGCTCGATGCGGTAGTCGTCGCGGGGCGGGTCTGGGGTGAGCCACGGTGGGGTCGGCGCCGCAGTTGGCTGGTGCGGTTCAGGCTGAGTGAACTCCGCGGTGGGTGTCGGGCCGCGGCCGTAGGCCACGGTGGCGGGATCGGCTTCGCGTTCGGGTACAGCGGAGTAGGCGATCGGCCGGGCGTCGGAGGGGTCGGGGCGGGGCGTGTTGGTCATGACCGGTACATCTCGGCGAGGGTGAGGATGCGGTCGGTGTTGTCCGGATCGGCGATGTCGATTCCTGCGTCCTCGAGTTCGCGAGCCAAGCCGCCGAGGTCGACTTCGTGGCCGTCGGGTAGGTCGAGTAGCTCGGCCAGCACGTTGCGGGCGGTTGTGGCAGTCATGGCGTTCGCCTTCCAGAAGGTCGTCGGTTGGGATGCACTGGGGGTCCGAGGGCCGGGGCTCGGGTGGCTCCCGCTTCGCGTCCTGTGCGGTGCACAGCCGGTGCGGTTGGGGGCCGGGCCCGCGCTGTCGTCGTCCAGGACGGCGCGGGAGCCACCCGAGCTTCCTCGTCTCCGTTCCGCGTCGACCTAGTTGGGGGCCAGACCATGTCACGGGCCGGAGGGGTCTCTATGGGGTTATGCCGACCAGGGGCTGATGGCCCACCATTGGCCGTTGCCGGCGCGGTAGCAGGTCCCGAACCGGGGACCGAACTTCTTGGCGCCGAAGCTGTTCAACCGGTTGGCGGTCGGCGCGCATTGTGCGGCGCTGTCGTGGGGTCCGATGCCGAATGCGCGGTGGCCGTCGACGGTGCCGATCGGAGTCACCGCGGCCGTCGCCGGGGCGGCGACGGCCGTGCCGAGTCCGGTGGCGATCGAGGCGGCGAGCAGCGCTGCGGTCGCAGCGCGGCGCAGGCCGCGGCTGTGGGCGGTTGTGGTGGTCATGGCGCTCTCCTGTGGTTTGTTCGGTTTTGTGTTGGCTGCGCCCTGGTGAGCGCCCGACGTCACCACGCCGCCACTGCCTCGCAGCGGCGGACCCGATGACGAAGAATTGCCTGCGCAGCGACGAGCGCGGTGCACACGATCAGGATCGTGAGGTACAGCGCCCATGACACCGATGCGACGGCGTTGACCCATGACGCGAGGGTCAGAAACCACACGGCGGCGGGACGTAGCAGCGCGAGAAGCGGCTTGTTTCCGAATGCTGCCGCCGCTATCAGCGCAGCAACGGCCATCACGACACCAGAGATCATCAGCGCGGCGAGGCTCTGCCACGGTTCGGCGAAGCTCACCGCGCCGAATCCGAAAAGACCTCCTACGGAGACGATTACGAACAGTGCAGACCGCAGCCAGGAGCGCAGGGCGTCGAGGTCCTGAGTATGGGGAGTAGTGATCATCAGCTCTCCTCCTGCGGTGGTCAGCAGTGTCGTTGGGCAGTGCGCTGATCGGCGGTGGTGATGGGCAGCTGGTAGTTCACGGCGACCTGGAGATAGGTAGCGATGTAGGTGCATACGTAGTCAGGGTTGGGTGGCAGCCATTCGGCGATGGGTTTGGAGCCTTTGGCGCTGTTGGCCGAGCCGTCGGCGGCCAACAGGTTGCTGGGGTCGTTGGCGAAGCTGATCCGCTTGGCCAGTGGCCAGTTGTGGGCGCCGGCATGCCAGGCTGCCTCGAGCGGGAACACGTGGTCGATCTCGATGTCGCTGCTGGTGGTGCCTTTGCGGAACTGGAGGACCGCACCGGTGTAGGGGTCGGGATCGAGCACGCCGGAGAGGACTGTGCAGCCGCGGGTTTTCGGGTCGAGCTGCACGTGCGTGAGCTGTGACCTGAGGATGTCGTTGCGTGTGTCGCATCCGTTGTGCGACAACGCCGCATCCGAGTCGTCGGTCCAGGCCGGGCCGAACACGCACCCTTTGCCTTTGCGGCATGACCGCTGGTAGCCGGGTTCTTCGTTCATCGTGGGAACTACTGAGGCAGTGCGCAGGAGCGCCTGGACGTGAGCGGCGTCGACTGGGTCCGTGGTCGGGGGTGGGGCGTCGGCAGATGCCGGGGACAGGACTGACAAGTAGCGGGTGATCGCGTCGGTGGGGTTGTGCGGGTCGATGAATCCGGTTCCCATTCCGAGGCCGAGGACTAAGGCGACGGCGATCGCTAGTCGTATTAGGCGGCGCATCAGTTGCCCGGGGCTGGTTCGGTGGACGTTGACGTATTGGCGGGCGTGCGGTCGGTGAGCTTGCCGTCGACCTGTTTACCGGCGGTTACGTGGACGGTGACCTTGTCAGCGGTGGGGCCGGTTTCGCTGTTCGTGCCGGTTGCCACGATTCCGAGTTGGGTGAGGGTGTAGTCACCTTCGGGTACCGCGAGCACGATGGGCTCTTTGCCGGTGATCAGATCGAAGGTGGTGCCGATCGGCAGTCGCACGCTCGCCGGTTGTGGCGCGGGAGTTGCTGCCTCCGAGGGGTTTTCGGTGCGTGTCGAAGGTTCGACTGCTGATGTCGGCGGCGTGGTGGTCGTCGGACTGGGATCGGTAGTGGCACTGGGGGGCGTGGTAGTCGTGTTGTTGACGCGTTCGAACTGGATCACCGAGTTCTCCACCGGTGTCCCGTCGGTGGTGACGTGGCTGATGGTGAGCACGCCGATCTTGTCGGTGGGTGCGTCGCCGGGAGCACTCGGGGCGTCGTCGGCACGCGCCAGACCGATTCCGGTGCCGACAATCAGGACGGCGAACACCAGGGCCACGATTGCGACGGCGAGTGTGCCTCGTCGGCCCTGGGGCTGCGTGGTGCGTCCGGGCGCGGACGTGGGGTCTGCGCCGGGGATGGTGCTGTGACGAGAGGTCATGGCTGAGGGTCCTCCGGGTGACGTTCAGGCGGTCCGGGCGCTGGTGAGGCCTGTGTAGGTGTGGGCTTCGGCGGCGGTGAGGATGAGGTGCTCGTTGGCTGGATCGCTGGGATCGATACCGGTGTCGGCGAGTTCGCGGGCCAAGCTGGTGAGGTCGACCTCGTCGTCGGGTCCGACATCGAGGATGTCGGCGAGCACCAGTTCTGCGGTGGTGGCCATAGCGGAAACCTCCAGTTCGGGTCGGCGACGAAGCGGTTCAGTTGCGGTGTTTGAAAGCGTTGGGGTTGTTGGGTGCGTGGATGGGTTCGCAGCGCGCACCGAAGACGTAGCCGGGGTGCCAGCCGCCGCCGGAGATGTACTGGGTGCCGGGATGGCACGGGACTCGGGGCGGGTTGAGCGCGTGAGCGTCCGCAGACGGGTGGGGGGCGCTGACGAGCGTCAGGACGGCGGCGATTCCGGCGAGCAACAGGGTTGCGGCCAGGCGCCGACCGGGATTGGGTGTGTGACGGCTGTTGGTGCTCATACGCTGGTTCCTCCGACGACGGTGGCGATCCGTTGGTTGATCCAGTCAGCGAGCCATTGGGTGGCGCTGCGGCCGTGCTTGTCGACGGTGAGGTTGCCGTAGCTGACGTGGGACTGTGAGCCGAAAAACGCTGCGGCGTCGAGCCCTTGGGAGACCAGCTTCGTCAGGTCGCTGGCGTTGCTGGAGGTGGCCAGCTCGGTCAGCGATCCGGCGAGGCCGGCGAGGTTCTTGGTCTGGGCGCCCTGGATCAAAGTGGCGGTCTGTGACGACACCTCGGTGGGCTGACCGAGGAGTTGGGGGTCGGTTTTGGCCGCGGTGCCGGTGAGCATGCCGCTGGCTACCGATGCGATGTCGAGGCCGATCGGGATGAGTCCTGCCAGCGCGGTCGGGTTTTTGAGCGCGGCCCAGGCGACTTCCTGTGCTTGGCCGATGTCGTTGGCCAGGCGGACGATGTCGACGTTGCCGATGATCGAGAGCACCATCGCGGCGATCTGGGTGTAGCCGTACGGGTCGGGGATCATGGCCAGGACTTGCGAGGCGGCTTTGAAGTCGATCTGGGCGGCCATGGCCACCAGAGGCCGGAACAGGTTGTTGAGTTCGCCTGCGATGCGGTGGCTTCCGTCGATGTCTGCGGCGGCGATCCGCGCGGGCAGGGCCTGCAAGTTGGCGATGATCTTGGGCAGGTTGGCAGCCATGCCACCGACGCCGCTGGCGACGTTGGTGAGCTGGTCGACGAGGACTTGCGGTTGCAGCACGGCGAGGACGTTGCTGGCGGTAGTCAGGGTGTCAGCGGGGGTGGCGGCGACTGGTGCGATCTGGTTGGACAGGCCTTTGGCGGTGGAGGTCAGTTGCTGGGCCTCGGGAGTGTTCGCCGGGAGCGATGAGGTGCTGAGCTGGCCGGCAGTCTGTGCGAGCTGACGTGCTGTGCCCACGGCTTGGGAGAGGTCGGCCTTGTTGACCGCGCCGAGCACGGTGGACGCTGCGTGCTCGGGTGAGTTTGCGGGTGCTGATCCGAGCCGCTGGGCCAGTCCAGGATCTCCGGCAACCGAGGTAGCGATATCGACGAGCGGGGAGAGGGTGTCGACGAGGGTCGATGCCGTCTGGGCCAGCTGGTTGGGGTTGACCGAACCGTCGGCCGGGGTGGCTGCGCTGGTGAGGTCGGCATGCGTGGTGCTGATGCCGCCCAGAGCTTCCGGATCGAGGTTGCTCGTCAGCGATGTTGCCAGCTCGTCGGCGGTACCAGGCCCGCTTGTGGTCGAGTCGGAGGTGGGGCCGGTGGGGGTGGCCCCACTCTGGCTGAGGATGGTCCCGAGGCTGGCCAGTAGGCCGTCGCGTTTGGCGTCGACACCGCAGTACAGGTCTGCGCTGCGGCCGGGGCCGGCGGGGGCGCAGATGGTGGCCACTTTTCCTGCCAGGGCGCCCATCCCCTGTTGGCGGGGCCCGGCGATGCCGGTGGTGCCCACCGGCTGCGGTCCCACACCGACCTCGCCGGCTGTGCCCCGCTTCGGATCGGCGAGCAGCGCTACGGCCAGGACCTGATCTGGCTCGAGGGGGCCCTTGCCGTTACCGATATTGCTGGCCACGTCACCGGCGATGTCGGCACCCTGGGAGAAGCCGCCGAACGCGACCTTGATTGCCCGGCAGGCGGCCGTGATTTTAGACAGCTGAGTATTGAGTGCGCGCACACCGTCGGCCTTCGACGCACCATAAGTCGTTTTGCGGAACGCATCCGCGGTGTAGGGGGTGTAGATGATCTGGACTGCCGCACCGTATTTCGCCGCGATGGGGTCGGTGATCTGCTTGAGCATCCCGGTCGCTTGATGCGGACTGGCGGTGGGTGTGGTCTCCCAGGTGCCCGGCACCATCACCACTGCCACCTTCGGGCAGCTCGGCGCCGCCGAGGATGCCGCGGGCATGAGGAAGGTCGCGAACACAGCGATGACGAGGCTGAGGCACGCGGCAGGAACGCCCACTGCTGTCGCCCGGCTTAGCCGGCGTCGTGACCCCTTCGCGACGGTCATCTCACTGCCCCCTCCGCGGTTACGCGAACATACAAGCCATTTATCACGAACAAATATGTGCACAATCGTACTACGGGGCTCCCCCAATAGACGTGCGGTTTACCTGGCTACGGGCGTGTCACCGCATGGGCGGCGACCGGCCCCCTCCTGCGCGTTACGCAGGCGGAGCAAGGGACGCCAGGAGTTCGCGCATCCCTTCGGGGACTGTGTAGGTGGCAGCCACCACCGGATAGTGCAGCTCGGGGAGAGCGTCTGGTCGCGGATGGCTCTCAAACGCCGTCGTCGCCGCGGTTTGAAGTGTCACCACGTAGCCAATCGGGTTGGGCTCGACCGACCATCGTGGGGCGGGCCGATCCGGCTCGTCGAGAGGGTCGAACCCGAAGCGCTCAACGCGTTGTGCACGCGACTGCCGAGCGGCCGCGCGGTTGAGAGACTCCCAGGTGGTGTCTCTGGCGGAGAAGATGCTGTAACCGGCTGCCACCGCGCCCGCGGCGGCCAGCGCAAGCCAGGCCGGACCTAGCAGGGCCGCGACAACGAGCCCCACCAGGGTGGTTACCACCGCGGTATCACGCAAATATCGCAGCACTGTATGGCGGCGTGGGCGGGGTATCCAGATGCCCGTGTCGTGCGCGGCGCGTTCCTCGGCGGTGATGGTGTCGTCGAGGAGTTCCTGCCAACGCTGATGCCAGCGTTCGTCGACGTCGGCGATCCAGGTGGTGATCGTGAAAGCGCGTGTGACCCAGTCGGTGAAGAACTGGCCGTCGCTGGTCTGCCGCCAGATCGCGAACGCCTGCCGGTCGTGTTTGAGCGAGTCGTGGGCGTAGTCCTGGGCGAGTTGGCGTTGCTGGTGCCAATGCGCGAGCTGCGCATCGAGATACTGCGCCGCGGGCGCATCGTTGATAGCGGTGGCCTCGCGGAGTTGGCTGGACAGGTCATCGATGTGGCGGCCGTACTGCTCGTAGTCGACGTCGAGACGTTGCTGCTCGCGGCGATAGAGCCAGATCTCCTCGGCCATGGTCACGTAGTCGTAGTCCGGGGTGAGCTCTGCTGCCGAGGAGTCGGTTGCCGATGCCTCTGGTGCGTCGGAATCGGCCTTCGCATAGTGCGTGGTGACTTGGGTGACCGCGCGCAGCGCGTTGGGCAGGTCGGTGTCGGTCCGCAGCAGTGTTGCGGTCGCGTTGGCCGGCGCGGGGTATTGGGCGGTGTCGGGAGACAGTTCGCTGTGTTCGTAGTCGCCTAGGGGCATCACGGTGGTGACGATGTCGTCGAGAGTGGCGGCGAGGTCGCCACAGCGGGGGCACTCGGCGGGAAATCGTTGATCGCGCAGGATCGCCCAGTGCTGATCGCACAGAAGGTAGTCGATGGTGGTGCCGGCACAGCAGTCCCGCACGGTGATGCCGTAGCTCACGGTGCGAGGTTGGGCGATGGAATACAGAACACACCAGTCGCAGGTCAGTTCGGTGTCCTCGCTCATCGCGGGTGCCTCTCGTGTGTGGTCATGGTCGTTGTCGTCGGCGGTCATTGCTGGACAGAGAGTCTAGTGATGCGCCAGGCACCGGTGGTGTCTTTGCTGACGGTGGTGTACACCGCGAACGGGCTCGGCGGGCGCCCGGCCGGACGGCCTGCGGGATCTGTCACCTGGTGGGTGATGGTGGCGATGCGCGACACCGCGGTCGGTGTGTCGGGATTGTCGTTGCTGGCGGGAATCGACACGGTTGCTTTCACACTGGCACGCGCCTGTGCCCACTGGCGCCATTGGGCTCCGGTGATCGGGGCCAGGGACGCGAATCCGGCGTCGATACCGGCGGGCCCGAGCAGTGGTTCGGCGCGACGAGCGGCAGCGAGTTGTGTGGCGTCCTCCCCGGGCCGGTAGGTGAACAGCGCTTCGAGTCCGGCCTGCATGACCGCGATTGGGTCGGCGGGGTCGACGTCGGTGAACGGTTCGGCGAATCGCGGTGGAGCTGAGTCGGTGCCGCTGGCGTCAGTGCGTGGGTCCTGTCCGGGGGCGATGGTGACCGGAGAGGTCGCAGACGGTGGCCTGACTGGGGATGGCGGGTCGTCGGTGAAGGCGCCAGCAAGGACTAGTACAGCGGCGATCAACGCGACGGCACCGACGATGGTGGCTGCGATGGCCAGTGGTCGTTTCATGTGGAAGGCCCCCAAGGCTTTCGATTGTGTTGTGCGGGTCAGTGGTAGCGGCGGAAGGTGATCGGTTTGGAGAAACCGTTGTGGATGTTGTCGATACGGACCTTGGTGCCTGACTGAGGAGCGTTGACCATTTTCCCTCCACCCATGTAGATCCCGACGTGTGTGGCGCTGCCTTGTCCTCCGAAGAAGACCAGATCGCCAGGCTCGGCGTGTGCCTCGTCTGGTACCGGGATGCCTCCGGTCGACTGCGGCTGGGAGGTGCGGGCGATGGTCTTGCCGGTCGCTTTGTGCACTGCGTAGCGGGTCAGCGCCGAGCAGTCCCAGCCGGGAATCGCGTAGTCCTGGTGCGCATCGCCGGCGCCACCGCCGTCACTGATTCCCTTGGTGGGTCCATTGAGGTCGCCGCCACCCCAGGAGTAGCGGATACCCATCTGGGAGGCCGCAGCAGCGACAATGTTGGGTCCGGCCGGTCCTCCGGGTCGGAATCCCTCGATGTCGGCGCCGCCGGGTACGGGTGCTTGTGGGAGGCACGCCGCACCGCCGGAAGCTGCGTCGCCGTTGCCAGGAGCCGCGGCGCCACTGGGGTTGGTGCCGGTGGTGGCCCAGGCGGCGGGGTTGATAGCGTGGCCGCCGTCGAAGTCGCGGTGCCCGCTATCCCAGACTTCGAAATGCAGGTGTGCACCGGTGGATTGGCCGTTGTTTCCGACTTTGCCGATGAGCTGCCCGGCGGTGACTTTCTGTCCCTTTTTGACCAGGACGCCATCGGGATACATGTGGCCGTAGACGGTAGCGAACAGTTTGCCGTCGATCTGATGGTTGAGAACGATCCACTGCCCGAACCCGCTGGCGGGCCCCGCGTCGACCACTGTGCCGTCGGCGACGGAGTAGAACGGCGTGTTGACCGGAGCGGCCAGGTCGATCCCCTGGTGCTGTTCGCCGCCGCGCGGACCGAACGGTGAGGACACCTGGTAGGTGCCGTCCTTCATCGGCTTGACCTGTGTGCCCGGCGATGCGCTCTGTTCCGGAACCGCCGCAGCTGCATCGCTACCGACGGTCTCGACATAGTCGGTGACCTGCGAGTTGTCGGACAGCGAGGCGACGATCTTGGTCGCCGATCCCATGAACTCCTGATAGGCAGCAGCACCGGTGGCGTTGCGCTGCACCGTGGTAGCCGCTTGGGCGGGGTCCATGCTCTGCCAGCCCGGTATCTTGATCAGGGCGTTGAGGAACCTGTCGGTGGCGATCGCAGGGTTCATCAGCTCTTGAGCTGTGCCCCAGCCGTACTGGGGCTGTTGCTGCAAATAGCCGACCGAGCCCCCGTCGAAACCCACGCCATCGTTGGGCAGCGACATTGATTCTGGCACTGCCGGATTCGATAGGTTCCGCAGACCTGATTCATCTTGCCCGACCGCGATGACGATGATCGCTGCTTTGGCCGGCAGTTTTCGGGCTGCGACCCTGCCGACCGCGGTCGCGGCGATCCGCGTCTGTTGCGGGTTGAGGCCGGCGATTTGTGCCCCACCCGGAGCCAGCTCGAGTGTCGGGATCGGCCCGCAGGCGCCGCCACTGCCGCCGACCATCATCACCAGCATCAATGGTGGTAGCAGGAATACGACCGGCACGACGGCGAGCAGCCACAACCACCACCGACGCTTCCCCGGAGCGTCGGTGGTGGGTGGTCGTGTTGGCGTAGGCGGTGCAGGCGCGGTGGTGACTGTCACGGCAGCCCTCGCTCAGCGAACGCTGGTGGGTTGTGGCCCGTCAACCTGGCCACCGGCCCGACGGGCGGCATCGCGCGCCGGCGGCGCCGGCCGAGGTGACGGCGGAGTCGGTGCAGGTGGCGCCGGGGTCCGCCGTGGGGATGGAGAACCCGCTGCGCGGGGCGTGGGCACCCAGACTTGCGTGCCATCAGCCGATGTTCGCGGACGGAAACTACGGTTGTCCTCGGCTAGCGAGCGAACGCGGTCGGTGGCCGAACGAGCATCGGAGGGCCGGGTAGCCGCAGAGACTGCGCCGCGGGCGGAGGCGATCGGCGGAGCGCTCGTACCGGTAGGGGTGAGCGGGCGGTTCTGGATGTCGCGGACCTTGGTGACGGTCTCATACAGCGCCTGTGAGCGTCGGCGGGTGTCGTCGGGGCTCGACGTTGCACTACCCCCTCCTGTGCCCATGGGGACAGGAGCAGGACCCGACGACGCTGCAGGGGCGTCGGTGGCAGGAACATCGTCGGCGGTGCGCGCACCTGATGTGGACTCGCCCAACTTGGCGGCCACGGCCGCCGCGGTTTGAGTGGCGGCGTACTCGGCGCCGATCTTGGCTGCCGTCGCCGCGACAGCGGAGGCTCCGCCGGTGCCGACAGCGGCCACGGCCTGCCCGCTGCCGGAGACCACCTTGCCGACAGTGCCCCCGACCTTTCTGGCGGTGTTGTAGCCGTGCTTGACGGCCTGTGCGCGGGCCAGCATCTCGTGCGCCGACGGTGCGGTCTTCTGTTTCACGGCCACCGGCGATGCGCCCGGTCGCCGCGACATGATCTCGGTGAGTCGGTCGGACCACTTGTTCAATCCGAGCATGCCTTTGCGGAACATCACGAGGGCGATGAGGATCAGGACGTCGGCGATGAGCACGGTGGCCATCAGCTGGACGTCGTCTTTGTCGAACACCGAGGTGATGATGATGCAGTAGGCGCAGGTGAAGATGACCGCGAAACACACCTGGAGCAACGCCATAGCGACGTCGGCCAGCGATCGCATCAGTTGGGTACGGAACATCGGTGCGATGCCGAGCAGGCCGCCTGGGATCAGCTTCACTCCGTTCCACAACGCCACCACGGTCGCCAGCACCACCCGTCCGGCGAGGTAGAGCGCGAACAGGAAGACCAGACCTGCCGCGGGGATCAAAAACATTGAGGCAATGGCCTGTTCGGGTCCGGGGTTCTCGGCGTAGTCCTTCATTTGTTCGCCCCCGGGGCATTTGCCGACCGCGTCGCGGACGCGGGCTTTGGCGTCGTCGCCGCCGGGCAGCACGCTGTCGACGGCACCGCCGACCAGGGGGATGTCTTCGACGCTGTCGCGGATCTCGCCGAGGGTCGAGCGCTCGGGGGGCTTTTTCAGGTAGGCCTCGTCGAAGGCTTTGACACACGCGGCGGCGCCGTCTTGTTTCGAGGTGTCCAGGACGCGACCGAAGTTGAGTAGTTGGGTGGGCTGGCGAATGAACGTGTCGGTCAGTTGTCCTGTGAGATCGTCGATTTGGGCGTCAGGGTTTCCGTTGGTGTTTCCGTCGTTGCCGATGCCGGTGGCCACCTCGAGCGAGTAGTCCTTGGCCTTGGAGATCAGTCCGTCGTCTCCGGCGAGGGTGGCGACCGGGTTGGCCAGGAACCCCAGCACGCCCGCGGCAATGATGAGCGACATCAGCAGCTCGTAGAGACCGGTGGCATAGCGTCCACGAAAGAGCCACAGCGCCACCGCAAAACCGGCCAGAGTGAGCATCAGCGGCCGCATGTGCAGTTGCCCGGTCAGCGAGGTGACCGCATCTGCGATGTCGGAGATGGGGCTGGTCACTATGTCGAGCCATTTGAACGACAGAGCCTGCTTGATGAACCAGATCGCGATCATCACCACGCCGCGGTAGGCGTTGTATTCCAGGTTGATGATCCACGCCCACACCGCCTTGATGGGGCTGGTGGCTCCACCTTCGTCGATCGAGAGGTAGTAGTCGGCGGAGTTGATGCCGTGGGAATCCTTGATGTTCATCCAGCCGAACAGATTGCGTAGAGTGCTGCTCGCAGCGCCGTCGGCCGCCTCGGCGGTCGGTGCGAGGACCAACATGATCGCACCGACCAGATGCCACACGGCGACCAGAATCAGTAGACGCCGCGCCCAGCGCCGCGACCACACCCATCGGGCCGCGCTGCGCACCGGGCGCGGCCATTCGAGGCGGATACCGGGAAGCTGCGGGTGCATCAGAGCACCTCGGGGGTCAGGGTCTTCGCGGTCGTCTGCGTCTTCTTCTGCGGGGTGGTGGTCGAGCTGGCGGTTTGGCGGTCGGTACGGAACGAGCGCAGGACTTTGATGCGGCCCACGGCGCCAGAGGCATCGCGCATGTAGCCTTCGCCGCGGCGTTCTGGCTTGACGTAGGGCTTGTCGGTGGCGTGCCGTGCTGGACGGGTGATCGGAGCGGTGTTGGTGGTGTATTCCTCTAGGACGTCTTCGGCGTCGGGGTCCAGCCCAACCCAGTCCAGGGCTTTGCGGGCGAGAGTTTTGTCAGTGTGACGCATTGCGACGCGGGTCTTGAGTAGGCCGCGCAGTTCCTGACTGCCGAATTCGCAGTCCTGATCGCCGAGGATCGCTGCGGCCTTTTCTTTGCGGCCGCGTTTGACGACTTCGGTGATGATCTCCAGACCGTCGGCGCCGGAAAGGATGTGAGCGACCTCGTCGGTGACCAGCGCCGACATCTGGGCGGGGTCGGCGTACATGATGCCTTGCGACAGTTTGGCGATGTGGGTGTAGATGACGTGGCCGTACTGCTTTTCGGGGGTCAGGTTGTCGAACAGGTGCTCTTTTTCCATCTGCTCGCGGGAGGGCAGTGAGACGTCCTGGGTGCGGAACACGATCGCGGGTGCGTCGATCGGCAGCGGCGGCAGGGTCTCGTCGAACAGGGCGCGGGCGTAGGTCTTGCGGGAATGGACCTCCAGGGCGCGGCCTACCTCGAGCGCGCCGTCGAGGGCGCATTCGCCCGAGAGCAGGTGTTTGACCATTCCGCCGGTGCCGAGGTAGGGGTGGCGGGCGCGGTAGCTCTCCGAAAGAACCTCGGACAGCAGGGTTGCGCGCGAGTCTTGCACCCGCAGTCGCAGCAGCGCGCGCAGGATGGTCTCGGTCTGTTCAGCACCTTTGGCCCCGCCGAAGATGAGCAACGGATCGAGGCTGTAGCCCGCGTCGACCATGTCGACGACGACCGCATGCGCCACTGAACTGGCCCAGCGGGCGTACTCCCCTGAGGCCGACTGGTCGATCACCAGGACCTGTCCGCCGCGATCGACGATCTGGCCGGCGACGAGCTTGATGAACTCAGACTTGCCGGCGCCGAGTTCACCGGTGACGCCGACCGAGTTCGACACGTCACGTTCGGTCAGCGCCGAGACGTCGTAGTGCACCGCACTGGGGACGTGAGTGGTGATGCACAGCGCCAGCAGCGGCCCGCTCGGATCGCCCAGGGAGGCCGCGACGACGGGAACGAACGCGCCGAATTTGCCGCTGGTGGTGATCTGGGTGAACTCGGCGAGCACCCGGGGCGCCGGCGCGCCGGGCACCATCGCCCACCACAGGTCCTCTTGGTATCCCAACGGCTGGGCGAGGCGGAACTGCTGGCTGGCGAACTCGGTGGCCAGCGCGGTTGCCGCGGCCTGGGCGGCCGCCGCGGTGGTGCCGGAGGTGGCGAAGATCGCTGTCCAGCCGACCTCGATCTCATTCTTGTCTGATTCGAGCAGGGTGGAGTACTCGGCGAGCGCTTCGGCAGCGACGTCGAGGACACTGCGGCCGGTGGAGAGTTCCCCTTCGCGCTGGTGGAACTGGTCATTGAGCTGTTTGAGCGCTTTGCGGTTGCGACGCAGCACATCTCCCCCGGCGCGGGTGACGATCCGCAGGGCGAAATCGACGTCGACCGGGATCTTGGCGTCCGGGCGCGCCGGGTCCTCGACGGTGATGGATTCGGCCAGGGTGAAGAACTCCGAACCGGGAAAGTGGGTGCCGCCGGCGGGAGTGTCGGTGATGACCGACAGCGTCTGATAGGACGGCGGGGGCGGGTCGACCTCCCACGGGGTGTCGATCTTGAGCACGGTGGTGAACCTCGATGGTTTGGACTTTCCGCCCGAGTCAGCTCGGTCACTCAGGGCGCCCTCATCGAGCCGAGCAGCCGTCAACGCGCCGGCTGTTTTCGATTCAGGAGTGTCGGCGGCCACCGGAACATCGGGATCGACGAACAGGCCGCGTCGCAGCATGTGATTCCACAACCACACCGCTTGCGCCGGGGTGGTCGGGATGGGGTTGAAGACCGCGGGAATGCTCGCCGCGATCCGGCGGGCCTGGTCGCGGCGAGCCAGCAGCTCCTCGGCCGGCACCCGGGAGTGCGGCAGCCCCAGGATTTCCGTGGCCGAATGCCAGATGGCGCGCCCGGCGGTCGCGGCCTTCTCTTTCACCGAGGTGCCCGTCAGTGGCACCGAGAGCCAGTACACGCGGGTGCCGGGTCGGAACTGGCCGATACTGCCCAGGGTGGCTTCGCATTCGGCCAGCCATGCCTCGTGTTCGTCGAGGTCGACCCCGTCGAGCATGCGTTGCACGATTAGTTCCGGGGTCTCATCGGCGGTGAGTCCCAGCAGGATCGCCTCGCCGGGTAGGGCGCGCGCCAGCATCGTGTGGGCGTTGCGGACCCCTTCCTTGTCAGCCAGGCGCCGGTAGCGATATGGCAGGCCTTCGAGGAGGTAGTCGGCCCATACCGTGCCGTCGCGGGTGAAGCGCAGGTTGCCGGTGAGGGCGTAGGTCGGTTGACGCTGCACCACAACGCCACTCCTTTCGGTCTGGTCTATCGAGTCGTCGTGTGGGGATGGGGTGTGGGCGGGGTGGGCCAGATGTAGGCCGCGGCCGGCACCACATGTGGGCGGCCGCGCTTTCGGCGGATCGCCGCGGTCGGCGACAGTGACGCGCGGTCGGCAGTCGTTCGGGTCTCCGCCTCCGCGCTGAGGGCGCGCGCGGCCCCTGCTGCCACCGACAAGGGGCTCCGCCCACCCGGGCGGATGCGGCCGAGGAGTACCACCGTGCCGACGACCACGGTGACCACCAGCACGATCGACCACTGCAAGCCCAGCTGGCTCCACCACACGCCGCGGGTCAGATACAGCCCGACCAGGGCTCCTGCACCGCCGACGAACTGGGTCAGCGTGTAGGGGCCACCGGCGATGCGTTTGCCGTCCGGGGTCTTACCGATCAGCTGCGGGAACTTGCGCGCCGCGGTGAAGTTGCGGATGACCTCAGCGGGTTGCTGCTGCTGTGGGTTGGTCATACCTGCCACGCATCCGGGAAGGAGATCGCGTCGCTGTGGTGGTGGACGCAGGTCATAGCCGCGCTCCGTCGACGACGACGTCGGTGACCGTGCGATGTGCCGTCGGCGCGACTCCTGGCTGAACCAGCGGCGTACTGCGCGCCAAGACCACCACCGGGTGCTCCCCGCTGGTGTCGAGCCGCACGGTCGTCGCTGCCAGCTCGGGTGCAGGTGCCAGTTGGCCTGAGGAGTTTTCGACGGTCTCGCCGGTCTTCTCCGACAGGAAGTCCATGTTGTTGAGTCCCCAGAGGATCGCGCCGCCGCCGACAACCGCGACGATTCCCGCGACCAGGCCGCCCCGGACGAATTCCTTGAGGACCATGTAGACGGCGAAGCCGCCGCCGACGGTCAGCAACGCTTTGATGACGTCGCCGGCGAGGTTGTTGAAGGTGTCGATGAGCCCGTCGGCCAGAACGATCTGGGTGGCTGTCTCGGTGATCATGAGGAGTCCTTTCGCATGTGGAGTGGTCGGTGATGGGTTGATGGGACAAGGGGTTATCGAGGTCCCAGATCGATGCCGCCGGGGCCGAGTAGTGATCCACCACCGCCGCCGGATGACGGTGTTGAGGTGGGGGCAGAGGTGGAGCCGCGCGGGCTGCTCGGCTCGCTGGTCACTGTGGGCAGGACGTCGTCAGAGCCCGCCTCGTCATCACCGCCACCGCGGCCGGAGTCAGAGGTTGGTTCGCTGCTGGCGGGAGCAGAAGTCTCCGCGCGGGTCGGAGTGTCGGTGTTCTCGTCCTCCTCGCCGGCCAGCGAGGACGCGACGTCTGATCCGTTGACGCCGGCCGCCGGGGCGGGATCGAGTGCGCTGACTTCCCAGCGGCCCGCGCGTGCAGCCATCGTCAGGGCATAGGCCCCAGTGAGTGCATCTGTGGAGCTGGCGGTCCCGGGTGGTTGTTGGGAGATGGTGAGCAGCAGTCGTGCTCGTTGGCCATCAGCCGGGGTCTCAGCAGAGTCCCCGAGGGACTTCTGCGTGCGGGCTCCGATGACGGAGATGGAGGCGTACGGGGCCGGGGTGATCGCACCGAGGTTGGTTCCAGGGCTGGTGAAGCGGGTGACGTCGCCGTCACCGGTGAGCATGGCTGAGAGGAATCCTTGTGCGGCGGTGACGATCGCGGCGTTAGAGCTGAGCTGGTTGGAGTAGTCGAGGTTGACTGTCAGGCCGGTGGAGGGTGCCGGTACAGCGGCGGGCATCGCCATCGCGCGCACCCCTTTGTCTGACACCACCACTGGCACCTGGAAGTAGCGGCGGGTTGCGGTGTCAGCGCCGGCGGGGGTGACTTCGGCGGACACGGTCACCGCGTAGGTGTCGGCGCCGTCGACCCCAGACACTTCACGCACTCCGGCGATGTGGGTGTCGGCGGACTCGTAGAGCGCTTGCGCCGGCAGCGCGCCGGTCCCGGCATCCACGTCGACAAAGCGTTGCAGCGATCCCTCGTCACCGCGGTGGGTGGTCAGCCAGGCCGAGACGAACTGCTGGGCGAGGTCACTGGCTGCGAACTGGGCGGTGTTATCGACCGCTGACACAGCAGGCGGCGCCACTACTTCTGGGGCCGCTGATGATCCGCCGCTGAGGTACAACGCGATAGGTCCTGACACCAGCGCCGCGATCACCGCCGCCCGCGCGGCGTGGGTCATCAGCCGTTGTGTGCTGGTGCCGTTAGCGCGAGCAATGAACTCCTCGTCCTCAGGACTGTGATCCGCCGAACTGGCGGCCTGGGCATCGGAGCCTTCGTGACGGCGCAGTATCCGGGGGACACTGAGCTGGCCGCGTAGCCGCGCTAACCGCTCCCCCCGCGACAGTGCGGTGTCGTCGTCGTGGAGGTCGCTATCGACCGGGTCCTGATCGAGCGCAGGGGCGGGGAATTCAAAGACTCCACGCAGGTCACCCTCGGGGCGTTGCTCCGTCGATGTCACCAGCTTGACCCTTTCGTCTCACACGATCCGTCCAATCGCGTCGCGTCGTGCACTTATTTGTGGAGTCTAATCACGTTGGTTACTCGTCGCGAAGGGTTTGGGTGGCGTGTTGCGTGCAGGTGAGCGCCCGTCACGTCTGGCACCGGCAGGATCGAGGGCGCATCACGCGGCATTCCACAGGACCTTCTGCTGCGGGGATGTCGCAGCGGCGGCGCCCAGTATGCAGAGACACGGCGACAAGCGAGCGCGCCCTGGGGGCAGGCCCTACCCAGCAACACCTGGCGTGTGATGCCGACACTAGGACAGATCGCTACGCCCGTGAGTAGGCTTGCCTCAACAATTTTCGAGGTCTGACGCGGCTTGCGGGGCACTCCCCCTTCGGGGGCAGAGCGGCGGCTACGGGTCGCTCGCGACCCTACGCCGCCGCTCTGACGTCTGGGAAACATCTCGCAGCGCGTCGGCGTGTCGGAGACGGTCAGCCCGGGCCATGTCGCACACCCGACCCGCAAGCGAAGGCAGGAACCAGGGCGCCCATCTCCAGCCGCCAAGGGAGACGCAAACACGCCGAGTGTGCAGTTATTTGTGTGTTGTGTTTGCCTGATGTGGTTAGCTTGATTGCAATGTCGGAGTATTCGAATGATGGGTTGTAGCGATGGGAAGTTCGGGGTCCTCTGATCCGGCTGCTCGGTTCGTGCAGCAGGTGGTCGATGACATCGGTGGCGCATTGACGCACCGCGCCCAGCGGCCTCGTCAGAGCGGCACTGATGGTGCCGGAGTTCGTCTGCCATCGTTTGTGCCGGTCAGTCCGGCGATAGCTGCCGTCACCGTGTTGGCCGTCGAAGCTGATCCGCTCGGTGACTGGCTCCTGAACACCGCGGGTGATCTACCTGTGACGGCCCAGGTGGTGTCGGTGCTCGACCAGCTGTCGGGATGGCAGGCAGCCGCGGTCACTGCCACCGTGGGGGCGGTCGCAGTAGATGGGCTGCGCTGGTATGCGTTTCGGCATCGTCGCGCGATCACCAACATGGTTGCTTCGACCACCCATCTGACTGCTAAACGGGTACGGGTTCGACATCCAGCGGGTATCACCGCGCCGCGACGAGTGATCGTGTCGTTCACCGACGGGTCGGTCATCAGCGATCGGCGGTACAGCGAACTTGTCGATGCGCTGACCAAGTACGCCAACCGGTACCGCGGCGACTCGCTGGCCCGCCGGTTGCTGCGGGCGCGGGTGTGGGAGATGCAGGTCGAGTGGCAGGCCGGTAGCGCCCGATTGGTGATCACCCGTGACGACCCGCAATCGCAGACCGCAGGGATGAGCCCGATCGTGCAGCGGCTGACCGAAATTCTCGACGAGAAGTTCCCGCTTCCCGAGGCCCGGATCACCCATATCGACCGCGACGAGAGCGGGACCGAGATCGGGTTCACGATCTCCTACAAGACCACCCTGTCAGCGGCCTTCCCGGGATTGCAGCAGAAGCTGCGAGAGTCGCTGGTCGCCAGTCTGCCCCGGCACGTCACCGAGGACGGGGCGTGGAACTGGTTCGTGGCGGTCATCCCCGAGGAGAACCAGCTCACCATCCGGCTGGCCAAGCCTCTGCCCAGCGGCGTGCGGCACCTGCCGCTGAGTATCAGCGACTACCGGGGGATGAACGACAAGCAGCTCTACGACATCCCGTATGCCACCGCGGCTGACGGGGTGCTGGCGACCTGGAACATCCACAAGTCCTCGTCTCGCGGTCACGTGCTCGCGGCAGGCCGAACCGGTGGCGGTAAGACCTCGCTGATCCGGACCCTGATCACCGAAGCGATCGCGCGTGGAGTGCCGGTGGCCGGCGCGGTGGATGTGAAGATGCTCGAACTCGACGGATTCGATCAGTACCCGGGTGTGGCGTCGGTGATCTATCACGTCCGCCAGATCGTCGAGTTCATCAACGCCGTGCACGCGGAGATGGTGGCACGCCGGGAGTTTCTGCACCGTCTGCGTATCCCTGACGAGAACCTGCCGCCGTTCATCGTCGTGCTCGATGAGTTCTTCGTGATGAGTGCGTTCCTGCGGCGCGCGGCGGCCTACAAGGGCGACAAGGACGACCCTGACGACGAGCAGGCCGTGTTGGCGCGGTTCGTCAAGAACTCCAACCCGCTGGGCAAGATCGGTGAGATTCTCGCGCTCATCCGAAGCTTGCAGGGCCGCATCATCCTGGGAGTGCAACGCCCTGACGCCACCAACTTCGGTGAAGACGCGACCTCGGTGCGCGACAACTTCGGCACCCGCATCTCGCTGTCGAGCCTGTCGCAGCAGGGCGCGGAGATGATGTGGGGTGATGCCCACGTGGGACGCGACGTCGACGCCAGTGTGCCCGGGCGCGCCACCGTCGCCGACGCCGAAGGCCGACCGATGCACGCACAGGTGCACTGGACGCCCAACCCCGACATGCACCCCAACCGGTGGAACCGCCTGGACTCCGAGGACCAGGAGATCGTGACCGCGCTGCGCGAGGCCGCCATCGCAGGGGCCCAGTTGCAGAACTTCGTGCCCGAAGTGCGTGAGCACCTACAGAAGGTCGGCGGGTTGATCCGCACTCCCGGCGATGGGCCGATCATGGCGTGCTTCTCCTCAGAGATGCGCACCTTCCTCACCGAGCAGCGCGAGTCAACCCCCGAACCGCCGGCACCGATCGCCGGCCTCGACCCGACCACCGCCGGAGACGACGGCGTCTACGCCGCCGACCTGACCGAGGGCATGCGGGTGCACGTCGACGACGACGGAACCGTAGCCACAGTCGTCGCGGTTACCCGGGTCGGCAAGAAGCTCGTGCGCGCGAAGCTGCGCGACGACGCCAATCCGCGCGTCACCCTCAACGCCGAGTTCGCGCCCGACGAAGTCGTCCTCACCGCCGAGCCGGGCGAGGCCGACGCCATCGATCTCGACAAAACCAGTTCTGTCGCTTAACCCACCACCGAAGAGAGGACACCTCTGTCATGGGCATCCTGCGTTCCATCCTCACCCCCGCTCCCGACGAAGTGGCTGCCGTGCGCACCGCGCTCGACGCCAAAGCCACCAGCGAGCCCGTCGTGCGGGAACAGCGCGCCACACTGTCCAAGCCGGTCCCGACCTGGGCCGCGCGTATCGACGACAAAACGGAGATCTCACACGCCAGCCTCAACGAACTCGAGGCCGCGATCACCGAACGGTTGCAGCTGCTGGAGACCTACCCTGCCGGACCGCGGCGAGACAAGGCCATCGAGCGGCATCGCCAAGCCGCCGCCCAGATCGACGCATGGCGCCAAGAGCTACCCGCCGACGTCGGCACCGAGACCCCAAGGGACACCAGCGAGCACGGCGTCAATCACCACGAGCACGCCCTGTCGGCCATCTGATCGGCCCCGCCCGACTGACCCCTCGACCTTGATCTGAGGTTTCTCCGATGAGTGCATCCACTGTCGACAACGCAGTGGTGGTCACAATCACCTCGGCCACCACCGCCACCACCACTGACGGCATCGAGTTCAGCGCTATCAGCGGCGCCGAGCTCCAGGAACAGATCCTCGACTACGCCCACCACCTCGCGGCGAGCGACGATCAGCCGGTCCTGCTCGAGCTACGCAATCCTGCAACCGGGCGCGGCGATGTCATCGAGATGACGCCCGACGGCACATGGCACCCCGCCCACGCCGCCGCCCCAGAACCCGAGCATCCCGAGGCCGCTCCGGTGGAGCCCAGCGCTCCCCCGCCGGTCGAGATGCACGAGCACCCAATCGCTGACGATGGCGGGCACACCGGCGGCCAGATCGTCGCACCTGCCGCTGCGCCGGACGTGCCCCCTGTTGTCGATGAGCAGCTGGCCCAGCCTGCCGCTGATGAGGCCGCGAGCCAGCCCGGCCCCGTTGAGGCAGCAGCAGTCGAGCAGGACAGCCCCTGGCGCGGGGTCACCCCCGGTCACGTCAGCCCGAACGCGCGACCCCGCTCGACACCGACCGCCGAACGTCGCAGTCGAGGCCCCCACGTGCCACCACCAGCTGGTGGTCGTCTGCGTACCGTCTGGCGGCGCCACCGCACGCCGCTGCTGGTGATTGGTCTGATCACCCTGGTCGCCCTGGTCGGTATCGGGGTCGGCGGCGGCGACACCACACCTCTCGACCCGGCCACCGCACTAGCTCCACCCGTCGCCACCGCCGACCCGACCTCTGATGAAGTCGAATGTCCCTCCCGCACAACCGGCGCGCTCACCACCGGCCGTGACCCGGGGAACCAGACGAGTGGGCCGAACGCGATCAAAGCGTTCAACTACGGCTACTACAAGTGGCGCAGCGGAAACGCTGCTCGCGCGGTGGTGTCGTCGAACGCCAAGGTCGGCACCGCCATCACGTTGCAGAGCTACATCGACGTGCTCGACCCCAATATGCGCTACTGCCTTGCCATCACCGAAAAGCGCACTGGCCCCCGCAACACCACCGTGTACGAGGTCGTACACACGATCATCCCGGCGGCCGGCGGTGAGCGTCAGACGTTCCGCCAGGACGTCACCACCACTGTGATCGGCGGCAAGCACTGGGTCTCCGAGATCGACGACAAGTAGAAGTTCCCCGACTTCGGCCCTCAACCGATTCTCCTCACTCCCACAACACCATTCATCACCACCGAAAGGCGCTTCTGACATGTACATCACCTCGCCGGTTCCCACCGGACGTCCGGGCGGCGACGCATTGACACCTCCTCGGGCCGTGCGACGAGGGCGGGCTGCTGTCTCCCCGCCGTCGCCGGCACTCATGCGTAAGGTCATCGCGGCGGTCCTTGTCGGCGGCACGATGACCGGAGCGGTACTCACCACGTCCCCTGCGTGGGCCATCAAGCAGGGCGGAGCCGACCCCGACAGCTCGACCAGCCAAGGTCCGAGCCAAGGTGGCGCTGATCCAGGCCAGCCCGATCCAGGCAGCGACAGCACCCCTCCGCCACAGGCGCCGCCGACCTACAACCCGGGGCCGGGTGTGATCCCTGCACCGCCGCAGGAAGCGCCGTATCAGCCCTACGTCGAGCCGCAGGTCTACAACGAGCCGACCTATGACCAGGCCTACAACCCCGCTCCGCCGCGGGCCTACACCCTGCCG
The DNA here is from genome assembly GCF_030316175.1 of Gordonia sp. Swx-4. Taxonomy (NCBI): domain Bacteria; kingdom Bacillati; phylum Actinomycetota; class Actinomycetes; order Mycobacteriales; family Gordoniaceae; genus Gordonia; species Gordonia sp. Swx-4. The sequence goes on along the minus strand of NZ_CP128198.1, from coordinate 27,948 downwards.
CGCCCGGTCGCCCCGGTCCGCCCGATCGCCCCACCGCCGAAGACGCTGCGTGTCGGCAACTTCGTCATCGAGGAAGACCAGCTCAAGCGTGACGCGCCGTGGCTGACCGACGGTCAGCGCAACTCGATCAACGCCTGGTCGGCCTACGGCGAAGCCAAGATCGCCCAGGGCCTCATCAGCGTGGGTGTGCCCGAAGACGAAGCCTCCCGCCAGGCCGCGTCCACCATCATCGGTGTCGCGCTCGGCGGCACCGCCGGTGCGGCGGCCGCGGGTATCCCGGCCGCGGTCGTCGGCGGCATCGGTGGTGCGCTCATCGGTGCCGGTGTGGGTGCCGCAGTCGGCTCGTTCCCCGCGCCCGGGCCCCAGACCCCGGGCGCGATCGCCGCGGGCGCCGGCATCGGTGCCGCAGCAGGTGCTGCGCTGCTCGGTGTTCCCGCAGCGATCGCCGGTGGTGTGGCCGGTGGTGTCGCCGGTGGCGCGATCGCTCACGCCCTCGGTGCCGGTGACCCCGGCGCCCGTCCGGACCGCCCCCGGCTCCCGGGCGAGCCCGAACCGGTGCGTCCGCAGCCGCCCAAGCCGCAGCAGCAGGTCGTGATCGACAACCCCGGCGCCAACCAGTACGAGGTGCACCTGCCCGCCGACCAGGCCGCCAAAGCCGGTCTGCCGGCCGTGCACTACCAGGTCAACATGCGCGGAGATGTCAACGCGCAGGTCAACGTCGGCGGCCGCAACCTCGAAGCCAACTGGAGCGGTGAGCAGGCCCGCGCACCGTACGCCGCGCTCGGTGCGGCGAAGGACCAGGCCGAAAAGACGGTCAACCAGTGGACCCGCCAGGCCAGCGACCAGCTCAAGCAAGTCGTGCCCGGCATCGACGTCGACTGGCCCCAGGAGAAGAAGCAGCCGGCCAACCCCGGCCCCAGACACGCCCGCCGGTAACGAGGGGTGCGGGCGCAGCATGCCGGGACGGGCCACTCATGGTGGCCTGTCCCGGCATCTATCCCCGTTCACCGTCCTCTCCGCGTGCACCCACAGGAGGCCTGACGTGTTCACCCACAACCTCACGACCTACCAGGACCGGCGCCTGGGCATGCAGTACCGGGCAACGGTCTACCTCGACGGTCAGTGGTGGATGGAGTGGACCGGCGGCCTCGACTACGTCACCGACCATCTCGCCGCCGCGGTCCGCGATCCTGCGCCAGCTCGCGAGAACCGCGATTTCTGATCACTTTGACTCGATTGAAAGGACCGCTCCGACAATGATCACCGGCCACACTTCAACATTCCGTACCCAAACATTGCTGACGGCCGTGCTGTTACTGAGCGTGCTGGCCACTGCACTGGCCATCGGGGCGGGTGCCGCGACCGCCCGCCCGACCGAAGCGCCGCGGCTGTCGGCCTACGGTGATGAGATCTGGACCTTCGGCAACCACGCGAACTGCCGCGGCACGATCCACGTCAGCGCCAAGACCGATCCCCGCCAGCCCGGGAAGCTGTTCGTCACCTACCGCCCCGGACGATTCACCGGCGACGGCCCAGGCTGGGCCCGCAACCCGGTCTGCACCACCCGTGTCTTCGCCAACTGGACCATTCCCGCCCGCTACCACTGGAGCGCACCGGTCAGCGCCGGCCCCCGCGGCGGCAAACCCGTCACGCAGGTCCTGCGCACCGGAGCAGGGCTGCACGGCATCGGTTTCGCCACCCCCGCGGTCCCGCAGAAGCCCGTCCAGTACACGCTGTTCGTCTCGTAGTACACATCAACGGACACAACAGGTTCGGCCGGAGAAAGCACCGTACCCATGATCAGATTTCTCAGAACCTCGTTCAGCGTGGGCGAAGATCAGTGCGGGCGCCGCGGCCGAGCCTGTTGTGGATCCAGTAGTCGACCGTCTCAGCCTTCCAGCCCCGGTTTCGTCCGACCAGCGCGTCAGGGTCGGGCAGGAGTCCTTTGCGCAAGTAACTCTTCATGGTCGCCACGGACAGCCCTGCGCGATCGGCAAATTCCGACAGCGACAGGTAGCGGTACACGTCTAGAAACAATACCTCCTTTAGGCTACACATTGCCCCCTAAAGGAGGTATTGTTCGGCTGCGGGTCAACAGAGGGGAATGACGATGAAGGCCTTAGTTCTCACTGATCGCGGTGACGCCGAGTACGTCGAGTTGCCATCTTCTAATCCCGAGCAGGCGTTGCGGGAAGTCGTTGGCGGGCCGCTCAATCCGCTGCCCCTCACCCACCTCGCGGATCACCTGGACCTGTGGACACTGTTCGAACCCCTATCCAGGGTGACTGTCGGTGGAATCGGTTACAACGATGTGGCCTCCCAGATCGCCACGGCCGGAGTCGGCACACCGCGGGCGGTGATCGGTACCGCGGTTCTCACCGCGCACACCGACTCGGGCATCCTCGCCGCGCTCTCTCCACACGACTGCGCCGCCCTGGACCGCATCATCGCCGAGATCTACACCGGCTACCGCACCGCCGGATAACCCCCACCTCGAGGACGAGCTGATGAGCATTCACTCCGCACACCCCGCCGGCGACCCGGCCACCTGGACGGTGGCCCAGCTCGCCGAGCACCCAGCTGTGCGCACCACCTTCACCGTCATCGGGCATTTGAACCCGCGGGTCTTCGAGTCGATCGAGTTCTCCCTGGCCTGCGACGAGATCGCCGCCGTCAATCAGATCCCCGCGCCCTGCGGGCTTTTCGCCGCGGCGATCCGCCACCTGGCGGCCACCGCCGCGCGAGAGGTCGATTCCAGCGAGCTCGATGTCGACGCGCACCCCAGCGAAGACGATTTCGAGTACGTGCCGACCGCACGGGCCGAGCTGCGCATGCTCATCGCCCAACACCAGCGGCGCGTCCTGGCATCCAATCGCGACGTCGACGCCGAACAGCGCACCGTGCACGCCGCGGTCGCCCGCCACCTCAACTACTGCGATCCCCGCAACTACGGCGGCGTCGACGGGCTACCCGACGTCGAGGTCCGCGACCTCATCGCCGCCTCGATCAACCAGCAGATCCGCGCCACCGCCCACCCCGCGATCCGTGGGCACCTGTACGGCGCGCGCCTGCTGCTGACCGGCGCCGTCGCGCCCACACTCGTCGTCCTCGACCCGCAGGAGGCCGTGCAGTGACCACTCCGACCGGTGACTCCTAGGGAGGACACCATGAGGATGACCCTGACCGCCACTGCGCCTACCTAACTGGGCGTCGATTGTGACTGTGACTGCCACCGCGAGGACCGACACTGTGAACGCTGTTGCCTCGACCCCGACGCCGGGTTCTGCGAGGACTGCGCCTACTACCTTGAGCTGAGCCGCCACAGCCGCACGGTGCGGGGGGTGATCGACGGTGACCCAGTTGAGCCTGAACCTGCGCGCCCACGACTTACCGCCACGCTGGGACGGTGACCCGGTCGACTGGTCACCCTGGCAACCGATGCCCGCGGTGACCCTCTGTCCGCCACCACGCACACAGGGATGCGGCAATTGTGGTTCGGCGACCAGGCCGTTCACCTGCTACGGCACCCGCACCATCGCCTACGGCCCCAACGTCATCCCCATCGGCCGGGGCCGTCTGCGCGACCGCCACATTCACGCCCGGCTGGTCGTGCACCGCTGCCCGGACTGCCTCCACGACACCGTCTTCGACCCCCGCACCGGCCAATGGTGGGACCTCGACGACAGCGACTACCAAGACGCCGGCTCCTGGGAACCGACCACAGGCCCCGGCACCCACCACGAGGAGTGACTTGACCATGCCCGGTGCCTACTGCCGCTACTGCGACCACCGATGCTTCGTCGACCGTGTCCTGCCCGACACCGGTCGACGTCTGCACATGGCCACCTGCCCGGCCGGGAAAGCCTATGACCGCAGCGTGTCTGGCTTCGACGCCGACACCGCGATCAATCCGGCGGCGATCAGTGACGACGATCCGCAGGCGGCGGCCACCGCCTCCCGACCGGCAGCCGTCAGGAGTGCTCGGTGACTGCCAGGCTGTCAGCCGATGAGCGAGACCTGCTGCGCGAGTGGGTCCACGTCATCGCCCCGGTCATCGCCAACCCGGGCGAGGAGTGCCGTCGTCTACGCGAGTCGCGCAGAAGCGGGGGAGGGTTCGGCCGCAACTACGAGGTGACCGGTCAACGGTTCACCGGCACCTGGGCGCACTACGAGGTGACCGACCGATTCACCACCGGCCTCCACGCCGGACAACCCTCACGCCTTCGGTTCGAACCACCACACCGCGAAGTGTCGATCACCCTGACGCGCCTGCGCCGGTGGGCCGACGCACTGCCCGCCGAGCTGCGTGAGCGCGCACAACATGCCTGGGCCACCCGCAGCCGCAACCTGACCGCCCTCACCTCGATCGCGCTGGAAGCCATCGACCTGCACGCTCAGACCGAACTCGAGGACGCCCGCGGCGAATGGTTCACTACCCTGCCCTGCACCCAACCGCCGGCACTCTCACCGCACTGCGCTGACGCCGGTCACGTGGGCTGCTGGCATGGCCACGCTCGGCCGAGCTACGTCAGCGTGCGTCACGCCGCCGCGCGCCGCCAGCACGGCCCCCGCGGATACGTCGCCACCTTCCGGCCAGGGTGGTCGCGCTACACCGAGACCACCTCGGCTCGCATCGTTGTTCCCGCTGACCACTACACGTGCGAATGCAGTTGCCACACCGACGGATACGCCGGACAACAGCTCGACCTTTTCGTTGAGATGCGTTTGACGTAAGCCAACCTCACACTCGCTGCCGCATCTGACGTCGGTGGCGCTGCTCACTCCTTCAACAAGTTCATTGCACAGTTTCGGAACGGTGATGCACTGCGCATCGGGACGTGTCTTATATCGTTCGCATATGTCCACTGGCGGTTTGGAAGACTTTGAGCCGGCACGACTGAAGCTGCTCCGCGAACGGTCGGGATTGACCCGCGCTGATATCGCTGTGCGGTGCCGAGTGACGCTCGGCACCGCCCGTAGTTGGGAGGTCGGCCGCAGCGTGCCCTCCGAGGTCAATGCGCTGCGTCTAGCTGAGGCTCTCAGCATTCATCCCGCTGACCTGACGAACACCCCACGTAACCAGCCCACGCTGCGCCAGCTGCGGCAATGGCGGGGCCTGCGGGGCGAGGATGCCGCCAACAACGCCGGAATCGGCACCACCCCGTTGTACAACGCTGAAACCTACATCTCCCCCATTCCCGAACACATCCGCTCAGCGCTCGCCGAAGCGTATGGCGTCACGGAGAACCAGATCACCGCGGCGTGGAAGCGCGGACGCAAGCTACGGTTCGGCGACGTCGAGTGAGGCGCGCTGGTTCGGGGAACGGCGACGTCGTCGCCGTGGAACGATCCTGTTGTTGCACCATAGAGGCATGACTTCTTCGTCGATCCCTGTCTCCGAGTACACAGCCGGGGGCCACGTCACTCCTGATCAGAACCCGTTAGTGCGTCAGATAGCTGGCGGCCGGATCATCAAAATGTCGGTGGGCGGCGCAGACAACAACGTGTACCTGCTGCAATGCGCAGCTACGGGAAAGGCGTTGCTGATTGATGCCGCCAATGACGCCGAGCGAATCGTCGAGCTGGTACGCCAGGAGTGTCCCGCCGGACTGGAGCTTGTAGCAACCACTCATGAGCACATCGACCACTGGTGGGCGTTGCCGGACGTCGTCAAAGCGCTCTCCTGTGCGACGGCTGCGTCGAGAGCTGCGGCCTCCGAGCTGCCGGTCACTCCCGATCGCACAGTTGCCTCAGGTGACACCATACGAATTGGCGAGTTGCCCCCTGTAACAGTGATCGAGGCGCGCGGTCATACGCCCGGCTCCATCATCTTGGCTTTCACCGACGCGTCGGGGCAGAGTCACCTCTTCACCGGCGATTCGTTGTTCCCTGGGGGCCTCGGTAAGACCGCCGACGCTGCGGCTTTCGCGAGTCTCTTTGCCGACGTCACCACGCAGGTATTCGATCGATATCCCGACAACGCGATTGTCTACCCCGGCCATGGTGACGACACCACTCTTGGTGACGAGCGACCTCACCTCGAGGACTGGCGGTCCCGAGGATGGTGAACGCTGCGGGGTCGGCCGCTGGTGACTGGACAGAGGGCATCAGCGCAACGGCAGTGCTGACCGCCAAGATGCGCGCCCTGGAGCTCGAGTCCGAGAATCCACTCGTAACTGATCTCGCCGCGGCGCACCTGGTGGCCGCGTCAGGTCTTGAGATGGGCGCAGTAAGCCTCTCTGAAATGACTGGTCAACGGCTCTTTGAGTCGAACGTCGTGCGTACTTGGTGGCTCGATGAACAGATCGGGAGCGTGTTGTACAGCGCCGTCCAGCCTCGTCAGGTGGTCATCTTGGCTGCTGGTCTCGACAGTCGTGTGACTCGACTTTCATTCCCCGCGGGCACCACAGTCTTCGAGATCGATCTCCCACAGATTTCCATGTTCAAATCGACGGTCTTCGCCGAGGAACCATCGATCGAGCTTGCCGCGACCTGGCGGCAGGTCACCGCTTCAATCACTGAACCCGGCTGGTCTGACCAACTTGTCAAGGCCGGCTTCGATCGAGCGGAACCGACGATCTGGGTAGCTGAGGGCATTCTGTTCTACCTCAGCGATGCCGAGACTTCCTCGGTCCTCTCTACCGTCAGCGGATTGAGCGCGTCGGGCAGCACACTCTTGGTGGCCCACTTCGGGCCAGGATCGAGATCAGATGCACAGACCCGCGAGATGAACTCAACAGCAACACAATCGGGGTATGGCTTTCAATCCGTCGTCGAAGACCCAGCGAGCTGGCTTGGCGACTACGGATGGACAACCGACGCTACGACCATCGCGCGAGTAGCTGAGAGTTTGGGCCGCAGCATCGATTACGGAGAGCCGGAGCGCGCTGGCGCTGAGGTCACCTGGCTCATCCGAGCCGACCGGTGAGGTCTACTCACACCCGCGTGACGTCAGCGATGTCGCTCAGTTCCACCTGCAAGTTGTAAGCAGTCAGAGGGTCTTTGGCTGCTCTCCAGAGGTGAAGTCGGTTGCTACTCGGGATCGCGACTCCTGGAAGGGCGAATTGTGGATTTGAGTGTCGCGCGCGCTCCCACTGCGCAGCCGAGCGACGCAGTGTGCGATACCGGCGATACCGGCGTGGAAGTTGGTTCACCGGATAAACCAGCAAGGTCGCTCCAGCCGACACGACGATGAGAAGTACCAAGGCGAGTGATATCGATGGTGCGTGATCGAGGTACCAGTTGCGGGTGTTGTCATCGGAGGCGTTCTCGACGATGAGATTGAGCATCTTGTTGCCGAGGTAGAGTGCTGCCGAAGCTGCGGTGGCGGCCCAACCGAGCAGTGTGAGGCCGAACGGGCCTGTCAGCGGAACGATGGTCAAGGCATTGAGGGCCAGACCCAGGTTGACGACCGCTGCTGTGGCGATGACACCGAGGAAGATGCTCCAGTACGCCCAGGTCGACATGGACCACGGTTGGGGAATGCCGTCGGTGATGTAGGAAGTCGGCCCGCTTCGTGGAATCGGTGACCACAAGAACGTGGCCACCATCGCGACGATAATTGCCAACTCCGCCAGCAACCCGCGTCGCCAGGACGGCTGGTAGCCGGTGAGGCTGAGCATGAACACCACGGCCGGCACAGACACCAAGGCTCCCAACGTCATACCCACCAGGGTCATGAGATTGTGCTGCCCAGTGAGGGCATAGAGCACCGTTTCGCCGAAGCTGTCGGCGATTTCGGGTGTGCGAGCAAGCTTCGCAAAGGCGATGAGCGCAGCCACCTGGGTGAATGCCCACCAGCTTGGCGAAGCGTTCGGCGGGACATTGCACATGCGGTAGAGGACCAGCAGCAGCAGAGAACCGCACAACGCGATCGTGACGACGAGTGCCATCGTCTACTGCCAGCCGAAGACCCGGGAGGCCTGAACAAGCATCCTGCGTTGGGTGGGCGTGGCGTGGTCAGGGACAAGCACGTCCCGGTATTGATCCGCTTTGGAGATGAGCAGCCGGGCAAACCATTCAGCCTGTTGCTCGAACGGGTGCTCGTAGTTGCATCTGGCCAGCGGTGAGCACTGCATTGATGCGACGTGCAATTTGAGGACTTCCCTGGGGACGCGCGGAAAGATCTCTTTGAGATAGTCGGCACGCTCGTCGTCGGTCAGGGTATGAGCCAGCAGGATGTGCCCCAGCTCGTGCGAAATTGAGATCTCGCGCTGGACGTCGGTCAGCTGGTCGCGGATATAGACATAGTCGGCGTGAGGCTTCGGGAACCAGGCGGCCGAACAGTGCTTGGCCAGATCATCAGGCAGGCGGCGCAGAGCGATCGGCCTCCCTCGGCTCAGAGAGACCTTCGCTACCAGCGACTCGATGGTCCAGGGACGGAAGAACGGCAGCGATTCGACAACGTCGTACGCGGCGCGGTAATTGGGATCGTCACGAAGCGAGGTCACCAAGACTGTCCATCGCCTCCGGAGATAGTGGCTTGCTAGAAGCTCTCAGCGCGACGAGTCCTGTCTCATTCGCCGCAAGACTCCACACGGTCCTTGCCTGGAGTGCAATTGGTCCGTACTTCTCGACGTCGTCAGAGATCATGATGTCCACCGAGTCGGGTTCGCCCCACCCCAGGACTTCGGCGAGAGCTTGTCGATGCACCTCGCTCGGGGTTTGTCGTCCGTCGAGCCACGACTGGACGGTTCTGGGGGCCATAGCCTCGCCAAGGTGCTCGCCTAGCCGATTGGCCAAGACCTTGGCGGAATCATCTGCCAAGGTCTTGTTCGCCACCGCTAGCTGGATCAAGAGGTGCAGCCGGTCGGCAAAGCTCATCGGTGCGTTCACAGGGGATCACTCCTCGAGGAATGTCGTTAGTTCGTCGTGCGGAGCATTATATCTTTGCGTTTTGCAGCCAATCGGGCCTCGAAACTCGGCACGAGGTGGTGCGCATCGCTTGGCAAAACGAGCCCTGCCAGCCAGCGTCGATACAGCTGCTCGATTCGCGTGCCGTGGTCTTCGGCTAGCGGGGCGGTCAGGTGAGGCCGGAAGGTCACTCCGATCGCTGGCGGTATCTCTGAGCCTGGGCCGCCCACGCGTTCGAGTACCTCGGTGACGTAGACCGCGGTCAGTCGCTGAACAGCGTGGCGGAGGCCGGAGCTGAATTCGGATTCGGGCTGTTCAGAGAGCAGACGATCAGCTGCGCGTACCACGTCGTGAATAAGGTCGACTGGCATCGCTACGGTCGCGAACGACAGGCTGTTCTCCAGGCTCGGCCGGGACACCTCTTCGCGCCGCGCCGCCGAGGTACCAGCATGGAGGGTGCTCGCCGCTGTTCCTTCCGGCCACCGCAGACCTTTGTCGATCTTCTGAAGGGTCGTGGGGCGGGGCGGCGCGGTATCAGGCGTAGGGGCCTCGATACGCGCCAAGGTGGTATCGGCCGGCCCGCCGTTTTCGTGCACCTGTAGACGCGTCAAGCCCAACGTGCGTCGGCGTTCACTCACCGCACTCGCCAGTCTCTGCAATTCCTGTGGCACCTGTGGCCCATCCGCCATAAGTGGAACCGTATCGGATTGACCTAACCACTGTGTGGCCCCCACAGGCGGAAGCGTGTCATGAAAACGAGGATGAAGCCTCATAAGCCACGTAAGATCCACACTTTCCATAGTTTTGCAGTGTAGATGACCCACGCTGCGCCGTGCGTGTAACGGTTGTGCACTGAGAAAAAGTGACTTAGTGTGATGCTCGCATGGACCAGAGTTGCTGACTACTGGACACTAGGGCGACACAAGTGGGTGATAAGGGCACGAAACTCCAGGCACGTCCGCCCAGTCAGGCAATTTAGACGCCACGCAGAAAACTTTTTCACGTCGCACTCGAAGCGACACCACCAGATCGATCCATCACACGCCTTGGGGGCCACTCACATGACCCAACACAGATTCGACAGCGCTACTGCATCGTTAGCCGTGCTCTCGGTTGCAGCGCCAGCACCACAGCCAGGGACGCTTGACTGGCCTACTCCACTCACCGTGGCAGAGTTCCCGCACATGGTTCTGGCGGTAGCTGGGACTGTGCACACTCCTCGGGGCCAGGAGCTGTCCGCTGACAGCGCGTTCGCCACGGGAGTGGCATTGCTCGCTGCGGCTTGGTGGGCAGGGTTCCGCAGCGCCAGTCAACTCACCGAGGCCGAGCAGGCTGATGTGGTGGTTCTGCCGGCACCGGCAACACCCGCTTGGGGAGACCCCGGATATCTCTACTTCTTCTTTCCCGGCAGCTACGTTGCCGTCCGACCCGAGACGGGCACCGTAATTGTCGGAGACGGCACCACGTTGACCGCACCCCTGGCGTGGGCCGAAGGCGCGGCGACAGTGGCGGCTGCACGCTTCGTCGCCAACTCTGATGAGGCGGTAGTGGCGTGAACGCCGATCACCGCCGCGTCGGCGGCTGGGCAGACCTCGCAGCGGAGATTCTCGATACCGATCCCTCGCCGCGTGACTGGATTGGCGATGCTATCTGCGCGCAGACCGATCCCGATATCTTCTTCCCCAACAAAGGACAGTCGACTGCCGCTGCCACCCTGGTGTGCCAGGCATGTCCAGTCAAGACCGCCTGCGCGCAGTGGGCCGCGGATGCTGGTGAGCGATACGGCGTATGGGGCGGTATCAACACCCGCGCCCGTGATTCCGTCATCGTGGCCGGGGCGAAGGCGAGCTGATGATCAGCAAACAGCCGACACCATGCGCCCGACAACCCGAGCAGTGGGACCTCGACGTTCTCATCCACTCCCCCGCATCAGCCCATCAGTCCCTGGTGGCATGCCTGCGTTGCCCGGCCCTACAGCCATGCCGTCAAGACCTCGCAGACAGCGGTGTCGCGCCCCGCGGACTGATCTGGGCAGCTGACGCCTACGGCGACGACGGCGAACGTATCCCTGTCCACGCACTCCTGGCGTATCTGCGGCGACGCCCGCCCAGACGCGAGAGCGCACCATCTGGCAAGCCAACCCCAGGAGCCGCCGCATGACTCGCCCATCGCCCGTGCCGAGGTTGGCAACCCGTGGCGCGCCTCCATCGTCGAAGGTCACGAACGTGAAACGATCACGCTTGGACCCATGTCTACACCTAGCGAGGAGGCCTCTGTCATGTAGCCGACAACACGCGAATGTCTTGCGTAGCAGTCGTTTTGCCCGTAGCGGGGCGGAATGGGAGCCGCCGTAGGACACCAGCGAGCGAATAACTACACAGCGATGGAGACACCGGTCCCCCCGAAGGGGAGTACACGGATTTTCGAGTGGGGAGCGAAGTTAGCCGCTTCGCTTCACCCCGAGAACTGGTTCGGAATCTAGTTAGCGCTAGACCCCGGGAGCCTCCCTAAAAGGAAGGAATTGCCGCCTCAGGCACTTCTGATGGTAAAGCACACCCTCGGCACGGGCAACCACCGTTGCCGTGTCGCCTCTTTCACATCTCCCGCGCAGACATCACCGCTGGTCACAACGCTCGTTGGAGCGTTGGGTGAGGTCTGTGTGGGAACGCCCCGACCACCTATCCGGTGACTGTCGGGGCGAACGCCCCTACCAGCGTTGTCTTCGATACCCCGCACATAGCCGTATCAGCGTTCGCGGCGACGTGCGGGAGTAACCGTTCAGCTCGACTGGACGGGGGCGCACACACCACACCAGCGGCGCTCACGCGTGCGCGTCAGGCAGCTGTGTCGATGCTGGCGCGTTGCCACACGCTGAGCCTGACCCAGCTGATCGCGGCCGTCGACGCACCACCGCCGGCGACTGTGATCGACGCCGTGCTCGAGCTGGTGGAGACCGGTGTCGCCGATCTGTATCGCCACCGGGTGGATGGCCACCTCGTGGTCGGAACATGCGCGGCCGCAGACATAGGTGCTCGGCGATGACCGCCACCCTGCCCGCGCAGGCTGTCGCCAGCACTGATGGGTCGGCACCGTCTCGTAGTCCGGAACATGCTGAGCCACAACGGTTGTTGCCGTCGGCGTGGGCGGCGTATTGCCGGTTGCTGACCGTCGACGGTGCCGCGGTGCGGGTGCTCGACCGCTCTGCGGTGGACAACGAACCGGTCCCGGTCGCTGCCGGGTCGCTGGAGGATATGTACGCCGTCCTCGACGGCCGCGCCGAGACCGCGGCGCTGGTCGCTCCGTTGCGACCGGATCTGGTGGTGGTCGACCTCGACGGCTGCGCCGAACAGATCCTGCCGCCGTTGCGCGACGCCGCCGATATCGCCGGCGGGGTCCTGGTCTATCGAGCCGCGTCTGGGTCCGCCGACTCCTGCCATGCGGCGTGGGCGTTCCCCACCAGCCACGGATGGACGGCATTCACCGAGGCGATCGTCGCAGTGCGGTCGTGGGCCGGGCTGGATACACGGGCAGTCGATGTGATCGCTGGCGGCCGCGGTGTACGCCTCCCTGGCTCAGCGTCATTGAAAGCCGCTGGCGGGCGGTGCGTCCCACTCTCCCTCGACGACGACGCACTCCACGCCCACGCAGGCGTGGAATCCGGCCACACCCCTGCCCTGTCCCCTGCCGAGGCGCTCACACAGACGGCCGCGGCCTTGGCTAGCGTGACGGTGACCTACACGCCCCCGCTCTCGCCTACCCCACCCAGCGTCAACGCGGTGGCCGCCGCACCCGGGCAGTGGCGGCCGCACAAAGAGTTCACGCCCACCCAGCGGGCTGCGCTGGAGGCGCGACCGGAGGTTGGTGAACGCTCCGAGGCGGCAGTGGCCGCGTTCGCAGCACTGTGGGATGCCAACATTCGCGACTGGCAATCCGCTCAAGAGTTTTTCGACCTGCCCGTGTTCGCCAAGTACCGCAGCCGCGCCGACCGCGGACACACGTTCTTCCAGGCCCAGCTCGACCGGTGGTCTAACTTCCGCGGCCCTGTCGACCCGGCCGACCAGGATCTGTGCGACCAGTGGCTCACCCGCGCCCGCCGCTGGATCAATCACCCCCACCTGGAAGCCGCGCTCTGCGCAATCGTCCACCACCGCTTCTCCGACGGCCGCGGACTGCACTCCCGACCCATCTCATGCCGCGATCTCTCCCAGTGGCTCCACGGCGGCATCACAGCCCCCACAGCAGCGCGCTACCTCCGCGAACTCACCACCAAAGGAGTTCTCGATCGGGTTCGGAGATCCGGGTATGACAACGACGCCACCGACGCTCACCACTACACCCTGCGCCACCCCGGAACAGAGACCACAGACCTTTACCCAGGGGGTGTGCCACATGACAGGACACCCCTAACCAGCACACTCCCCCTCCACCCCGTCTGGTCAATCCTCGGGCAACGCTGCCGCCAGCTCTACCAAGCGCTCAGCTCCCCCACCCCCACTGTGACCGCCACCCTGGCCGCCCACAGCGGTCTGGCTCCCGGCGACCGAACCTTCGGAGCCCTCGCGGTGCTCCACCGCCTAACCGAGGCGGGCCTGATTACCCGGGTGGGCCGCGGCCGGGGCACCGCCTGGACCCGCACCTCCCTGGCTCTCGACGACGCCGCCACCGCCCTCGGCGTCACCGAGCGCGCAGCTGCCGCAGCCGCGGTCACCGCCGCCGAGCGTCGCGCCTGGCACGCCCCTGACCAGGAACAACGACGTCGGGCGCTGTCAGCGCTGCATGAGCTGCGTCGCGTCTGCGACGACATCACCACCACCTACCCCGATCTCGCACCCCCTACGACGCCCCCCGACGCACCAACGGCGGCCGAGCGCCCAGCCACAGGGGCCCGGCAACTCGTGCGTGCAGCACGCACCGCGCTCACCAGCCGAATCGCCGACGCGCTCACCCCACAACGCAGAACCGCACTACCACCGTCACGAAAGGACACCCTGCGCATGCCGCCGACCACCCCACACCGAGACCATCAGCCACCGCAGCAACGACGTCGACGCACCGGCGTTTCCCGTACCGCGGCACCGGCGCCATGGGTATGTGCCACCGACACAACAACATTCGCCCGATTCCTACAGGCCGGGCGCCACCGGATCGAAGTACGCCGCACCGTACTCGACCCACCTCAGGACGGGCTGATCGACCTCGGCGACATCCCCGCCGGCGTTCAGGTCCGTATCACCGGTTGCGCAGCCGTCCTGGTCGCCAGCGGTGCCGTCCACGCCACCGACACCGCCCACGTCGAAGCCCACGGCACCACCACCGTCCACACCTACGGCCGGGCCACCGCAACAGGATTCGACGCCGCCACCCTCACCGGACACCACCACAGCCAACTGCAACTCTGCGACCGCGCTCGAGCAGCCGGCACCGATCAGACCAGCATCATCGCCTGGGACCCCGAACCGGTCATCAGCGCCAATGACCACACCCGCGTCCTCATCGCCGCACCCGAGCTCGCACCCACCGCAGACCTCCACCTCCGCGGCGACGCACACCTCTACACCCCGATCCGCTGCTCCCCCACCGGCCCCGCCCGCACCCACGTCACGCCGGCGTCCAACCCGCCCACCCCTAGAAGAGAGAGCGCACCGATGACCATCACCGTCTACACCAAACCCGCATGCGTCCAGTGCAACGCCACCTACAAAGCCCTCGACAAACAAGGCCTGGACTACGAAATCGTCGACATCACCCAAGACCCCGCAGCCCGCGACCACATCATGGCCCTCGGCTACCTCCAAGCCCCCGTCGTCATCGCCGGCGACAAGCACTGGTCCGGCTTCCGGCCCGACCACATCAAGGCACTGGCGAAAGAGGCATCGTTGTCGTCAGTTGCCTCATGAGCACGGTTAGACCATGACAGTTCCCGCAGATCAGGCGACCGGGCTAGGGCCGCTGGCTCACGCCGCCCGGCGTCTGTCCGGGCAATCGTCGATCGTGGCCACTGGGGGCTCCTGCATCAGAACATGGACAGTCGGTCAGCTTCGGCTGGCGGTGCGTTTGGCAGCAACGCTGCTAACGCAGTCAATGAGGGTAATAACGGTATTAGCAGCCCTAGCGACGCAGGACATAGGGAATTGACTGTCGGCAACCAATGGGGTCACCAGGAGACGGCCTCGCGTTCCCCCCTCTTGACGCGGCGACTAACGACATCAATAGCAGCATTACTGCCTAACCCGCCTTGCGGTGGCAGCGCTGGCTGTCGAGGAAGATGCAGGCGGTCGGCGCTTAAGGGCGGGCAGGCGGGTGTCACCTATGACTGTAATGATGGCATTAAGGGTATTGACAGCGTAGGTGTGGTTGGTGATAATAGTGCTCATACCGCTAATAGCGGGAACGGCTCCTATGGCAGCTTTAGCGGTTTCGGCAGTTAAACAGTCAATGCTGCTATTAACGTCTATGACCACATGATCCGAACGACAGGCACGGAGAGGCACGCACACCATGGCAGCGTCTGAGGCAATTCATCGAGACAGAGTGGTAGCCGTGATCAACGGCAAAGGGGGAGTCCTCAAGACCACCCTCACAGCTAACATCGGCGGCCTCTTGGCTCACAGCGGGTATCACGTGCTCCTGGTGGACCTCGACCCACAGGGAAACCTGGCCGAAGACCTTGGCTACACGGAAACATCTACCGATGACGAGGGGGCGGCCCTAGCGCGAGGCCTCATCGTCGGAGGCGACATAGAGGTCGTCAAAGACGTTCGCCCTAACCTCGACGTCCTTCCCGGAGGCACGAAGTTGGAGGAAGCGACCGCCGCGCTGGTCGCCAGGGCGAGCCGTGATGCGGTGGGGGCGAAGCTCGCGCTAGCCTCCATTCTCAGCCCACTGACCAGTGAATACGACCTTGTGCTCATCGACTGCCCGCCCGGCGATGAAACCCTTCAAACAGCGGCTGTCGCCGCCGCTAGCTGGGCGTTGGTGCCCACAAAGACCGACGCCTCAAGCCTGAAAGGCCTGTACGCAGTCGCGAAACGACTCGAGTCGGTCCTCGACATCAATCCCGATCTCGACCTACTGGGCGTCGTGCTGGCCGGCGTCAGCACGTCGGCCACCACAGTCAAGAAGCGCGCCCGGACAGCGATTTCTGAGGCCTTCGACGACGACGCTGTCGTCTTCGAAGCGGCGGTGCGGCACTCCGAAGCCACCGCAGAGGCAACCCGGGCCCGTGGACTGCTGGTTCACGAGCTGGACAACGTGGTACGCACAGGGCCGAAGTGGTATGAGATTCGCCGCGGCGAAGCCAAACCCCAGTCTCTGGCCCCCCAGTCATCGTCATCTGTTGCCGACGACCTAATGGCTGTCGCCCAGGAACTGGTGCAACGTGTGACTGCCGCAGAAAGCGAGGCCGAAACAGCATGACCGAGGAGACTCCGGATCGCATCATCTCAGGCCTACCCAGCCGTCCTACCAAGGCGGCCGAACCTGCTGGAGGGGACCTTCGCCGCCTACGGAAGAAGAACCGCGAGCAACAACCCCGGGTGACGGCAACTGGTCCGCAGAACCGAGCGCCGGCAACCACTCAGGCTGCACCTACTGCCCCTGCGGAGCGGTCCGAACCGCAGGAAGAACTCACAACGCGGTCGACGATCTACTTCCGTAAACCCAACCTCACACGAGCCCGCCGCGCATTCCGCGCCACACAGCACCTGGAAGGAGACCGATCGTGGTCAGACTTCGTTGACAAAGCTGTGGCCGCCGAAACACGGCGACGAGAAGCCGCGCACAACCACGGCGACGACTTCGGAGGCCCTGACGGGCCGCTAGCCGCAGGTCGACCCCTGGAGACCTAAGTAGCCAGTTCTGAAACGTCAATGACAGCAATAACGCCAAGCAGTGAAAGGTGGGTCGAGCGCCGTGACCGGACGAGCCACCAGCGCTGACGATCACGCGATGATCGTCACCTCCACGAAGGTGCTGTCCCCGTCGGGGATCGTGTTGGTGGACAAGCCGGTGGATTCGGTCGACAAGCTCTTGAAGGTGTTGGAGTGGCGTCAGCGCAGGCAGCCGTTGTCCCCGGCGGGGTTGCCGGCGCAGGTGTGGGTGATCGACGCCGCGTGCGCACAGCTCGGCTGGGGCCCGGACGATGTCGATCCGGGTGACGAGGCGGATTACTCCGATGAGGAGTTGCGTGAGGGCCGGATGAAGACCGATGTGATCGCTCGTCTCGATGACGCCACCCGCGAACTGCTCGGCCCCTTCCTGACGCCGCAGGGTGAGGACGGCTGGCATCTGTACCAGCCGGGGGAGGAGATCGGTTATCGCCTGCACCTGTCTCACACGGCCGGGAACCGCAAGCTGATGGTCGATGTGATCCTCGAGGGCTGGGCGTGGACTGCACGCATCAACCACGACCGGATGGGCATCCTTGGCTCGGAAACCGCAGGCACGCTCATCGATTTCGATGACGAGATGGACACCGCCCGGGAGTTGGCCCGACGGTTGTGCTGGCATGTCGAGAACCTCGGCGTCCTGCCTGGGATCACCCCGGCACGTACCGGGGCGGTGATCCTCGACCGGATCTTTCGGGACCGCCGCAAGACCGGGCGCGGCATCATCGTCGATGCGCCAGTTCCGTTGCCGCCCATCGATATCACAGATGCCGACGAGCTTGAACCGGTCATCGTGTGGTCGCGTGGCTGGATCGACACCGAGGAGGTGGACGCCGCCGACGAGTTGGTGACGATCGACCAACGTGCCTCGTATCTGGCCAGTGCCGGCATGATCAACCTGGGATACGGCGAACTGGTTCACCACAGCACCGACGCTGAGGAACTCGCCCACACCAGTAGCCCTCTTCCGTTCGGTGTTTGGCAGATCACGCTGCCGGCCGCCGACACCCTCGCCCTACCGGACAAGCTGCCCCTGCCGCATCCGCGGATGCGCACCGACCGGCCCGTGACGACCTGGGTGACTACCGAAACGATCATCAGCCTGACTGCACCCATCCCGGATGGGGGAGCGGGCCTCGACATCGCCGATCTGGCGATCACTGAGGCCTGGACCACCACCGAGCAGGGGCAAGTGCTCAAGCGGTGGAAGGAACTGCTCGCTGCCGCCCGCAAAGCTGCCGTGGAGGCCGATGACCCGATCCTCAAGTCGATGGTTACTGACATCTACAAGGGCTACCTCGGACGCATCGCCGGTGACCGTAACTGGGACTCCCACATGCGCCACCACTACCAGCCGATCTGGGCCGCGGCCATCAAAGCTCACGCCCGCCACCGATCCCGCGCCAAAGCCATGAAACTTGCACGCGAACACAACATTTGGCCCATCAAAGGCCTTACCGACGCTTGGACCTACCTCGCGCCCGCAGGCGTGGAGCTCGCCGACGAACTGACCTACCTCGGCAAATTCGTGGTCGAGAAGCGGCGCCCTCTTGATGACGACGTCATCCTTGCGTTGCTGACGGCTACCACACCCACCGAGGTGCGCAAAGCCATCAACACCGCCTACACGGCCTCTGGGCAACCAGACGACGACGGCACTGCCGCAAGTGATTCCATCCCTGACCACGACTCAGTGACCACCAGTGAGGTGGTGAGCTGATGGCCCAGTTCCGGCCGCGCCGTCGCGAACGCCGCGACGAGCCCACCGCCACCACCACCGCGGCCGCCGGCCGGCAGGTCTCGGTCGCTGCCGGCACCGCGGCTGATCTCGCGCGCGCCGATGCGGGTCTGGTGGGTGAGCGCACCCCTACCGATCACCTGGGCACTATCGGCTATGACGCCGCCTGCAAGGCCGCCCAGGATGCCGGTCGCCGCCCGCCCTCGCGGCGCACCTTCCGTCGCTGGAAACAACAGGGCCGCATCCCCGATGACCGCACCGCCGACCTCGTCGCTCGCCGCGCGGAGATCACCCGCATGGGCGGGGTTGACGGAGCCGCACGCCAACTCGGCCGCTCACCAAGTGCCGTCTATGACTGGCGGGCCGGGCGCACCAAGAGCCTGCGGCCCGACGCTCAAGGCCGCCTCGTCGATGCGCAGGTGGCGCAGCGCCTCGTCGACAGCGGCGTCGACGTCTCCCGGATGCGACCGACCATCCACTTCACCGCCGACGTCCACGCCCGCACCGACGGCGGCAACTACGACTACCGGATGGCCAAATCTTTCGACTTCGGCGGACCCCAAGGCCTCGACCACACCCAGATGAGCCGCCAACAGATCGCTGCCCTCGGCGACGCCCTGGCCCGCGACGACCACGCCCGCGTCGCCGCCATCCTCGAAGAACACGCCTCGGTCAACTTCGCCGCCTTCGACGACTTCGACGACGACACCGGATTCCACTTCGACGGCGTCCGCGACTTCCGCATCGACTGGAACTGACATGACGGACGCAACCAGACCGACGAGCCCAGATCTGCTACTGACCCTCGACTGTCTCGTAGAACTGGTCGACAGGGTCGAACACGCACGTGGCCAGGCCCTGGCGATAGGGGAGTCCTCGGCGGTCAAAGCCGCCTTCCATGCCGCCGGTTCGGTCAGCCCGCCTACCGCCAGCTACACCCGTGGCGTCGAGGTTGACCGGTTCTACGCACTCCTGGCCACCACCAACCCCGACCTCGCCGAACAGTTCCGCACCCACCGCGCCGGCACGCAATCGCCCGCTCCCGCGCCCTGAACGGGCCTCAGGCCGCCCAGCAGCGCGCGATCGAGCAAACACCTGCGATTCAGCCGTGGCCGCCTGAGGCCCGATACGCTGACATCAACCCGAGATCCACGATCACCACACCGAAGGGACATAGCCGATGGCACACGATGCAGGCCAGGGCTCGTTCGACGAGCTGGCCCCCGAGCTGTTCACCGTGGCCACCGTCGACACCCCCACGACCGGTTACCGGGTGCCGGCGGTGCTGGAGATCGTCGGCGTCACCTACCGCCAGCTCGACTACTGGGCCCGCACCGGGCTGGTCACCCCGAGTGTGCAGGCCGCCGCCGGGTCGGGGTCGCAACGTCTCTACAGCTTCCGCGACATCCTCGCGCTCAAGATCGTCAAACGACTCCTCGACGCCGGGATCTCGTTGCGCAACATTCGCGCCGCGGTCGAGTTCCTCGCCGACCGCGGTACCACCGACCTCGCGCAGACGACCCTGATCAGCGACGGCACCACCGTCTACGAGGCCACCTCTGATGCCGAGATCATCGACCTGCTCCACGGCGGGCAAGGCGTGTTCGCCATCGCCGTGGGCCACACCCTGACCGATCTGGCCGGCACCGTGCACCAATTCCCCGCCGAAGACGCCACCCCCACCGCAGCGGCGGCCGTCGACGACCTCGCGCAGCGACGCAATGCAGCCGTGTCCGAAGCAGTCTGATCAACGAAGCAACTGGAGGTCTGTGTAGTGGTTGACGTGCTGTCGAAGCCCGTGGGCGTCTACATGATGACGCTGTGGTGGCATTCCCGCGGCGACGAGGTCGCCAATGCCGAACTCGCCGACATCCTCACCGCACGAGGATTTCTCGACGCCACCGCGGACATGAGTGTGTCGCGAGAGCGCAGTGCTGCGGTGCATGCGGCGTCCGAAGACGAGACTGCCCGCGAGTTGCTCGCGCAGTGGTGTGTCACAACCCGTGCGCGCCGTGGGGGAGCGGGCGTGCAGCACCCCTCCCACTGGTTGCCGCAGGCAACCGCGGCCATGGCCGCAGAGACCGACCCCGACGCCGTGAACCGCCAACACCATCTGGTGATCGACATGGTGACCAAGCTCCCGCCCTCCGACGCTGCCGACCCCGCCGTCTCCCAACAGATCGCCGAGCACTTCCACACCTACAACACCCACGCCATCCACCAGGGCCGCAGTCCGAGCCGGTGGCCACGCGAGTGACCAGATGACCACGACCACTGCCACGAAGTGCGCGTTGATGATCGACGCGTCCACCACCCAGGACCGTGACGACGCGATCACCATCACCCCCACCGCCACCGGCTGGGACGTCGCGGTGTTCGTGGCCAACGTCGCCGACCTGGTGCCGACCGGATCGCCAGCAGACCGCACCGCAGCAACCCGGGTCGAAACCCGCTACCGCGCCAAGGGCACACTGCCCATGCTCGGGGCGCAGCTCGAGCACACCGCAACCCTGTCGGCCACCGGTGACCGCGACGCCCTGACCATCCGCCTCCGGGTGAGCGCCGACGGCGACGTGGCTCTGGCCGGCCTCGGTCGCGAGGTCCTAGCCGCCGGATCGTGCGTGGCGATCACCCACGATCAGGTCACCACAATCCTCGACGACCCAACGCATGTGCACCACGAACAGCTGTCGACGGCCGCCCAGTTGGCGCAGGTGCTCACCGGCCGGCGGCGCGCAGCCGGGGCGTTCGTGGTCTACGACCTCACCCGCGGGCTGGTCTCAGGCGAAGACGGCCGACTGCTGGCACTGCCCGAGGGCCACAACGCCGCGGCGTATGTGATCGTCCAGGAGCTGATGATCGCCGCGAATACCGTTGTGGCGCAGTACGCCATCGACGCCGAGCTGCCGATCCTGTTCCGCAACCACCTCCGCAACCCCGTCGCACCCGCTGACGTCGACCGGCTCGCGGATTTGGCCGCCGCGCTGTCCACGGTCACCACCACCGCCGAACTGGCCGCGTTGCAAGGACAGCTCAACACCGCGATCTCCAAGGCCACCTACGGCGCAACCGTCCGCGGGCACATCGGATTGCAGATCCCGGCATACACGCACGCGACTTCACCGCTGCGGCGCTACGCCGATCTGGTCACCCAACGCCAACTCCTGGCCCACCTCGACGGCACCAGGTTGCCCTACACCGCAGAACAGTTGGCCACCATCGCCGACGCCCTGGCCGCGATCACCGCCGAACGCGATGCCGACTCGGAGACAGCGCAGAAAGCCCGCACCCGCCGAGCGAACCAAGCGGCGATCGCCGCCGGCGACCTGTCGCACATGAACGACCGCGAGTTCCTGCGCGTGCTGCGCCTGGGCACCCAAGCAACGCCACCGGCCTCGGTGGCCACCGAACTGACCGAACGCGCCCAGGATGGGCGGTTACACGCCGGGCACATCGCGGTGCTCTACACCACCGATCACCCCGACTGGAAAACACTGCGCGCCACCCTCACTGCACAGCTACGCGCCGAGCACGCGTACCTGGCGCCCTCGGCGATCTCAGCGCTCCAGCAGATCGACGGCGGACAGATCGTCACCCCTACCCTCGACACCGACATCGCCGGCCCACCCCACCAACGCACCTTCGCCACCCGCGCCCACCTCGAGGCCATGACCACCCGCTGGCACACCGGTCCGGTCAAGAAAGCCACCGAACACGCCGCCCTGTGGGACCTGCTCGACATCATCGGCCACCACACCCCAAGCGCCGACCCCACCACACCACCACCCGAACCCGAGCCCGAGCCCGAGCCCGAGCCCGAGCCTGGCACCGAGTGCGAGTCCGTGCCGGCGCCGCCGCCGACCGCCACCCCTACCGAGCCGCCAACCCCGACGATCTCCGTGCCGGGCGAGGGAACCTGGGATGCGTTCGCACTGCACGCCGCGCTCGGCGGCGACGACGACACCCGGCGTGCCCGCCGCCGCGCGAACGCCCTGAAAAACCCCGTCGGCTGGCTGACCACCCTCGCCGCGTCGATCGGCGCCGGCGAGCTGCACGTCGACACCCACCCCGACGGCCCACCCCATCAGCGGATGTTCACCGTCACCCTCACCGCCGGACCCGCCCGCGCTACCGCGGCCGCATCGACGATCAAGGCGGCCAAAACCGCTGCCGCCCACGCCGCAGTCACCGGCCTTTTCGACAACCCACCAGCGGTGGCCGCCACCGCCTCCCACGATGGCGGGGCATGAGCACAACCGTCATCCCTGGTGATGTGAGCACCGCGCCGCTGTATCCCAGCCGTCATCGGCGCGCGGCCACCCAAGGCCCCACCTGGGCGCTCGTGGAATCCCCAGCCCGCCACCTACCCGCCGACGTGATCCCGGCGTGTGCCCGCAACCCCGACGCTTGGTTCCCCGATCGGCTGTCCACCGCCCGGGCGGGTGCCGGGCACGCGGAGATGGCCGAATGCCGTCGCTGTCCGATCCGGCAAGGATGCGCCCGCGTCGCCCTGGACGACACCGCCCACCTCACCGGCTTCTGGGCCGGGGTCTACATCTCCCCGCCCGGTTCAGCCAGCCAGAAGGCCGTCCGTGTGACCGCGATCGAGCAGCTCCGCGCCATCGCCTACCCCGGCCGGCGATCGGTGGAGCGATGACGACGCTCGCGCGGATCGTGACCGGTCTACACGCCCTCGCCGGCAGCGTTGCCTGGGCGGGGATGCTCGCCTGGATCTGGCTGATGTGCTTCCCGTTCGCGATCGACTGGTATCGCCACGGCGACTGGCTCGGAGTCACCCTCACCGTCGGGATCATCGTGGGGCTGCCCGTCGTCGCGGGGTCGACTCAGCAGACCAGGTCCCCCGTCTCCGGATTGCGAGGTCGAAAGTCCTTGATGGGGTATCCATCTCGGGTGTATTGACATTCAACTGAACCCAGGTTTAGCGGGTCGCCGAGAGTCCCTCGGTTCACGTACATGCGTTGATGTTGTTGGCAGAGAGGGATTCCCAGGATTGTGCCCGAATGCTTGGGATACGGGCATCCGTCCAGTCCGCACATGGTGGCGGGCAGGTTCTTTACCGGCTCTCGCATGATCGACTCCAGTCGTGATGAAGGGCGCAGCGCATCGCGCCATTGCCGAGTGTCGAGATTGGGACTGTTGATGACCACATCACTCGGCCACCAGCACCCGAACCTTTTCGAGAATGTCTGCCGCGTCACCGGTCACCGATTCGATGAGGGTGCGATCGTTGGCTTCGCCAGGCAATTGCGCTGCGAGCACAACTTTTCCGACTGCAGAGCCGAGATCGTACAGACGGACCAACTCCCATTGTGATGTCGGCAAATCTTCGGGGTCATGGGGTACATGCCCGAGGCCCTGGGCCCGGAGTTCGTCGCTGATCTTGGAGTTGACGCCTTGGGTGAGCCTTCCGGCACCGATGGCGTCGCGGAGTTCCGATGCGTAGACGGTTTGAACACCTCCAGCTTGCTGGACGGAGTCTCTGAGTGCTTTGAACTCTGCGGTCACATCAACATAGTAGCCCATCTAGGGCCAAAGAAAAGTCTTTCTTCAACATTTTCTTTCGATGTGTGGCGACCTACGTCGCGGTAGTGGCCGGAACGGTGGCTACCCTGTCCCCGGCGTGGCGATTTGCTCCCTGCGTGACAAAGCCGTGGTATTGTCGACGCTATAACGTCGACTAGTCAGTAACCTGAGGAGGACGACCTAATGGCGAGTACTGAGCGACGGCGCCGGCCACACGGCGAGCTGAAAGGCGCGATGCGTGAGTACCTGGCTGGCCTCGACGGCAAACCAGCGTCCATCAAGGAGATCAAGGCCGGAGTCGAGCCCAAAGTCGGGACCGCGCCCGAGTCCTCGTATCGTAGTGCTCTTCAGGATGAACGATACTTCGAGCGCGTTACGCGTGGCGTATTTCGCCTGCGCAGCGAGGGTTAAGGGCGATAAATGTCAGACGCGGATGCCACCATCGCAGGCGTGGAATGGGTGACCGACTTGGGTGCGCTGGTCCGCCTGAGTGTTGCACTGGGCGCGGAATGGGAGGGTCTGACGGCCGACGAACGGCGCCTCATCAAGAAGTATGCCGCTGGAGAACCTCCCACTGCTGGCGTCCTGGCGACCACTCGCAAGGCCATCGCGGGTGGTGGTGACCCCTTGGGCGATGCGTACTGCAGAATCGTGAGTACGCAGGAGCGAAGGCCGCTGGGCCAGACGTACACGCCGGAGCCGATCGTCGATGCGATGGTGAACTGGGCGGCCAACAACGGCGACCCGCAACGCATCGTCGATCCAGGAACCGGGTCAGGACGCTACTTGCTCGCTACTGCGAGGCGGTTCCCCAACGCGAGTGTCGTTGGATGCGACATCGACCCGATAGCGACGCTGATGCTGCGCGCAAACCTCACCGCAGCTGGCCTTGCGGAGCGATCGGCAGTCCACCTCGGCGATTACCGTGAACTCGAACTGGATGAAATCGACGGCCCGACACTGTTTTTGGGCAACCCTCCGTATGTCCGGCATCACCAGATTGATCCGTCGTGGAAGCGATGGTTGCAAGAGACTGCGCGGGAGCGCGGCCTGGCTGCGAGTTCTCTTGCCGGGCTGCATGTCCATTTCTTCCTGGCAACTGCAACTCTGGGTCGATCCGGCGATATCGGCGCATTCATCACCAGCTCCGAGTGGCTCGACGTCAATTACGGAAGCCTGGTGCGCCAGCTCCTTCTCGGTGAACTCGGCGGGCAATCACTGCACGTAATTGACCCGACTGTTGCTCCTTTTGCGGATGCCACAACCACTGGCGCGATCGCGTGCTTCAAGATCGGCGAACAACCCTCTTCAATGAAACTTCGCCATGTCAAGCAAGTTTCAGACTTGGGCGCTCTCGATGGTGGTCGTAGAGTCGCACGTCATCGCCTCGTCGAGTCAAATCGGTGGTCAGTGTTCACCCGCGTCAATCCGAAACTGCCCCTAGGGTATATGGAGCTGGGAGAGCTGTGCAGAGTCCATCGAGGAGCGGTTACTGGCGCCAACAACGTGTGGGTGAGTTCGAGTGGTGACATCGATCTGCCGGACTCTGTTCTCTATCGATCTGTCACCAAGGCGCGGGATCTGTTCAAGGCGGGCATACGTCTGTCGGAACCCGCTGACCTGAAATACGTGATCGATTTGCCGACCGATCTTTCTCAGTTCGAGGGAACCGACCGCGAGCGCATCGACATCTTCCTTGCCGACGCAAAGAAGCTCAACGTCCATAAGGGATATGTGGCAGCCAACCGGAAAGCATGGTATAGCGTCGGTCTGAGAGCTGCTGCGCCCGTGTTGGCCACGTATATGGCCCGCCGACCACCGGCCTTCGTCCGCAACGACATCAGCGCTCGCCACATCAATATCGCGCACGGCTTATACCCCCGTGAGGAACTGGACGACACGATTCTGGACACCCTTGCCAGCCACCTGCGCACTGCCGTTACCCTGTCTCAGGGCCGGATGTATGCGGGCGGCTTGACTAAGTTCGAGCCAAAGGAAATGGAACGCCTGCCGATTCCGAGCCTGGATCTGCTTCGAGAGGCGGCAACGGATGGCACAGGTGGTTCCACCCAGATGGACTGACGAAGAACTGACGGATGCGTCTCAAACGGCGATGGCCGCGTTTCGTGAAATGCGTGTACAGGAACCCCTTGAGCAGTATCTCGATTCGTTCGAAGACTATCGGCAGACCGTTGAGGACCTGATCGAAGGCACCGTCGACCTCACGGATCTGCACGCTCAGGCTGTGGACTTGCTGACCCAACCGGACTTCTTGACAGCGATCCGCTACTTGGCCTCGCCAGCGATCAGCGAGGACGACCTGAAGGTGCTGGCCAATACGTCGCTCAGTCGAAAGATCCTGACGACGCAACCTGCTGCAGCGCAGCGAATAATCGACACGATTCTGCTAGGTCTCGACCGAAACAGGTTCCCTTGGGTCTCGGAGCAACGTGAGCCGACAGAAGCCGAACGCGGTGCGGCTGTCATCTCAACGGCGGCGCTCATCGCCACCCAAAAGGTACAGACCGCCCGGCGAAACTCGGCGAAGGATGAGCAAGAGAATGCGGTAGCTGACGCGCTGGTCGACAACGAGTTCGTCGAGGTTGATCGCCGCCACGTCCAGAACTCCGCAGACCTCCCAGAAGCAGGCGAGTTCTGCCGTGAGAGCCTCTTCGGCACCCGCAAAGCCGACATCATCGCCAGGCTGTGGGACGGCCGCGCAATGCCTATCGAGTGCAAAGTCAGCAATTCCGCCACGAACAGTGTGAAGCGCCTAAACAATGACGCCGCAGCGAAGGCGACAACATGGAACCACGAGTTCGGAACCAACAATGTCGTACCGACGGCGGTACTCTCAGGAGTCTTCAAGATTCATAACTTGCGGAGCGCACAGGCTGACGGCCTCACACTATTCTGGGCGCACGACCTCCGCTCAATGATCTCCTTCATTGAAAGCACGCAGCCATGATTGCCGAGTTGCTATGTGGCACTTGCCTATTTGATGAACCCGCACCATGAGTCGCGGAGATGCTCCTACTTGGACACGTGCACAACTCGATGTTGCTGCAGCTGGCCGTTCACCTTGTGCTTGAGTTCGGAGTAGGCCGGCGTCACATCGGAGGTGGCGGGGGCATAGTGTTTTGCGCGTTTGGCCTGGATACGTGCACAGCGCCAGCCGTCTGCGTCCGACCCGATCCACCACTCCCAGTCGGCGCCCAATCGAGGTTCCTCGTCGTGGGCATCGAACTTGTAGTACTCGATGACGCCTATGGCGTCCAGCGACTCCAGGAAGGTATCGGTGATGGTCGTCTCGCTTCGGCGCACCCGCCCCTTGCCTGATAGGTAGGAGCCCTTGCTGATATCCCAAGCGCTATGCGAAAGCTGATCGAGACTGCCGGCAGCACGGAGTAACGCCGCATAGTGACTCGGATCAATCACAGGTTTCGCCCCCCGTTTCGCCATGACGGTCCTTTCCCTTGGAGTCCCGAATTCTATACGGGGGGAGAAAGGAGTTTTGGGAGCAGCGCTAGCGCAGAGGGCGGTGGAAGCCGCCGGCCTTTTGGTTGGATGTGCGAGTATCGGTCGCGTCAGGCGTAGATTCCCGTAGGGGAATTGGTTGTGTGGCAATGGGTTTTAATTCTGTTGTGCGGTAGTATGTTTCATATGGAGTCAGAGAGCGCCCGCAGGGCGGTCGGTGGGTGTGGGTGCAGGGTCGGCCGCAGGCCGACACTGGCGGCGTCCAGGACCGTTGCCCGACGGGAGTCGTGATAGAGTTGGCGACATGAAACACGGTGTACTACAACCACCTTCGATCCAATCGGCCGTAGGCCGATGGGGAGCGGGACGCCGAAACGCACGCCACCACGGCGCCGCTTGCGGCGCCCCTTCGGGCGCGCTTGCGCGCCGTACCCCGACAGGGCGCTTGCG